>NZ_JBSFLV010000047.1:0-70791 GCF_053599215.1 Streptomyces sp. NPDC001002
ACGTCCATGACGACCCGCAGACCGTCCTCGTTCAGCGACTTGACCATCTTGCGGAACTGCACGGTACGGGCGGTGCCGTCCGGGTCGGTGCGGGCGCCGCCCGAGTCGTTGATGCCGATGACCGGGCAGCCGGTCTTCAGGGCGAAGTCCATGACCTTGACGATCTTCTGGCCGTAGACCTCGCCGAGGGCGCCGCCGAAGACGGTGAAGTCCTGGGAGAACACGGCGATCGGGCGGCCGTCGACCGTGCCGTAGCCGGACACCACGCCGTCCCCGTAAGGGCGGTTGTGCTCCAGGCCGAAGTTGGTGGAGTGGTGGCGGGCGAACTCGTCGAGCTCGACGAAGGTGCCCTCGTCGAGCAGCAGCTCGATCCGCTCACGGGCCGTCAACTTGCCCTTGGCGTGCTGCTTCTCGACGGCGCGTGCGGAGCCGGCGTGCGTCGCCTCGTCGATCCGGCGCTGGAGATCCGCGAGTTTGCCCGCGGTGGTGTGGATGTCGATCCCAGGGGTGCCCTCGGTCCCTCGGGTCTCTTGGATCTCGTGGCGCTCTTCCGGCTCGGACATCGGGATCGCGGCTCCCTGCCTGCTCAAAAGGGGGGACGGTTACTCATCCGTAGCGTAGTGGTGTGCCTACCAATCGGCAGTGCGGCGTTTGCCACACCTAGGGTGGCTTGCATGACGCCGCGTGATGCCTCAGACGACAGCCGCTGGTCCGATCTCGAACGGCCGCCCCTCAACGCCGTCGCGCTGCGGCGCGGGCTGGTGCGGGAGGGCGGGCTGTGGCGCGATGTGACGGTGGTGCGCAGCACCGGCTCCACCAACTCCGACCTGGTCGCCCTGGCTGCGTCCGGCAAGGCGGACGAGGGCTCGGTCCTGGTCGCCGAGGAGCAGACCGCGGGCCGCGGCCGCCTCGACCGGCAGTGGACGGCACCGGCCCGCTCCGGTCTCTTCTTCTCCGTCCTGCTCCGGCCCACCGAGGTCCCCGTGACCCGCTGGGGCTGGCTGCCCCTGCTCACCGGCGTCGCCGTGGCCACGGGCCTGTCCCGCTCCGCCGGCGTCGACACCGCCCTCAAGTGGCCCAACGACCTCCTGGTGACGATCGCCGGCGAGGAACGCAAGGCCGGCGGCATCCTCGCCGAGCGCGCGGGCGACGACGCGGTGGTCGTCGGCGTGGGCATCAACGTCACCCTGCGCGAGAGCGAACTGCCGGTCCCGCAGGCCGGTTCGCTGGCCCTGGCCGGCGCGGTGACCACGGACCGCGACCCGCTGCTGCGGGCCGTCCTGCGCTCCCTGGAGGAGTGGTACGGCCGCTGGCGCGCGGCCGACGGCGACCCGGCGGCGAGCGGCCTCCAGGAGACGTACGCGGCCGGCTGCGCCACGCTCGGCCGGGTCGTACGCGCCGAACTCCCCGGCGACCGGTCGATCACCGGCGAGGCGGTCGCCATCGACGGCGACGGCCGCCTGGTCCTCGCGACGGCGGAGGGGGTGCAGGAGCCGGTGGGGGCGGGAGACATCGTCCACCTGCGCCCGGCGTGAGGGTTTTGTCGTTGAGTGGTCGTACAACCCTCCGCTCCACGGAGTGAGCTACGGCACAGCTGCCGTAGAGTTATGGCCGGTCGATACCTGACCGCGGCAGATCGGAAGGGCAGCAGGCGTGACCGTCGACGACACGGGCTCCGGCGCGGGCGCGGACGGCCGGGTTGACCCGCCCGACAACCCCGGCGACCTCACAGACAACCCCGGCGAGACCCCTGGAGAGGACCCGCTCGCCCTGCGCCTCGAAGGGCTCATCCTCGGCGCGGAGCGGCGCTACACCCCTTTCCAGGCGGCGCGCAGCGCGGGTGTCTCCATGGAACTGGCCTCGCGTTTCTGGCGGGCGATGGGCTTCGCGGACATCGGTCAGGCCAAGGCGCTCACCGAGGCGGACGTGCTGGCCCTGCGCCGGCTCGCCGGTCTGGTGGAGGCGGGCCTGCTCAGTGAGGCGATGGCGGTGCAGGTGGCCCGGTCCACCGGGCAGACCACCGCCCGGCTGGCCGAGTGGCAGATCGACAGTTTTCTGGAGGGCCTGACCGAGCCGCCCGAGCCGGGCATGACGCGCACCGAGGTGACGTACCCCCTCATCGAGCTGCTGCTGCCCGAGCTGGAGGAGTTCCTCGTCTACGTCTGGCGGCGCCAGCTGGCCGCCGCGACCGGCCGGGTCGTGCAGGCGGCCGACGACGAGGAGATGGTGGACCGGCGGCTCGCGGTCGGCTTCGCCGATCTGGTCGGCTTCACACGGCTGACCCGGCGCATGGAGGAGGAGGAGCTCGGCGAACTCGTCGAGGCCTTCGAGACGACCGCCGCCGACCTGGTGGCCGCGCACGGCGGACGGCTCATCAAGACGCTCGGCGACGAGGTGCTGTACTCGGCGGACGACGCCGGGATCGCCGCGGAGATCGCGCTGCGGCTGATCGAGACCATGGCGAACGACGAGACGATGCCCGAGCTGCGGGTCGGCATCGCCTTCGGCACGGTGACCACTCGTATGGGCGATGTCTTCGGTACGACGGTGAATCTGGCCTCGCGGCTGACGTCGATAGCTCCTCGGGACGCGGTGCTGGTCGACAGCGCCTTCGCGGAGGAGCTGATCCGCAGCGGCGAGTCGCCCGCCTCGGAGGCGGAGGCCGCCGAGGCCGCGGCCACCGCCGAGAAGGAGGGCGAGGAACCGCCGACCTACCGTTTCGGACTCCAGCCGATGTGGCAGCGCCCGGTGCGCGGCCTGGGCGTGGTCGAGCCCTGGCTGCTCACGCGGCGGGCCGGGACGGCGTAGTCCACCATCCCTCGCGAGAGGGAGCGTCAGTGGTGCAGCAGGCCCACGCACACGCCGACGATCGGCACGCACAGGCCGGGGTCGTGCGTGGGCTGCGGGGACGGTTGTGGCGCGGTGGTGTGGGTCGGGGCCGGCGCGGGGGCCGGCGCCTGAGTCGCGGTCGGTGTCGGCCGCGGCGCGGGGGCGGTCGTCGCGGGGGCCGGGGCCCTGGGCGCGGTCGTCGGGGCGTTGGGCGCCTCCGGGATGGTCGTGGGAACCGAGGTGACGCCTGCTGCCGCACCTGCTCCCGGCAGGACGGTCGGTGACGTCGTGGCCGTCGGCATCGGGAGGGCCGTGGGCGCTGCGCTCTCCCCGCCCATCACGGAGGTCGCCGACGGGATCGGGCTCGCCGCGAGGGTGGCGGCCGCGTTCGTCGCACGGTCGGTCCCGATGTCGGGGAGCTGGTGTCCCGGCTCCGCCTCCGCCGCGCCGATGCCGCCGCCGCCCGGCTCCGGCCCGAGCCGGACCAGGCTCAGCACACCGGCCGCGAGCGCGATGCCGCCCGCCGCGAAGAGCACCTTGCGGGGGCGTGGCCTGCGGTGCCGGCCGGTGGAGCCGAAGAGACGTGGGCCGAGGGCGGGGCCGCCGCCCACCGTGTCCCCGCCGCCGGTCTCCCCGCCACCCGTGACCCCGTTACCCGTCTCCCTGCCCGCCCTGACCTCGGTGTCCGTCATCGCGATCCCTCCCCGCTGCCCGCGCGCCCCCGGTGCGCCGTGGCGGACGCACGTTATGCGCTGCCGTGGGCGGTGCGGCGGGAGTTGGGCGGCTTGTCACTCGAACGGGGAGTCGGCTCCGGAGCGAGGACGGAAGCGAGGACGGGAGCCAGCCCGGAGCCGGACTTGAACCGGCACGGGCTGCTCGGCCTTCCCCCGCCCCCGCGCGCCTGCGATGATCGGGGCCGGAGCTGTTGTTAACCCGCGTTAACCGGAGGGTGTCATGAGTGAGGAGCGGTTCGGGGAGTTCGTGCTGGTACGGCGGCACGGGGACGGGCATGTCGCCGAGCTCGTCCTGGACCGGCCCAAGGCCATGAACGCCGTGTCGATCGAGATGGCCCGCTCGATCGCCGCGGGCTGCGCCGCGCTGGGCGCCGACCGGGACGTACGAGCGGTCGTGCTGACCTCGACGCACGAGCGGGCGTTCTGCGTCGGCGCGGACCTCAAGGAGCGGAACTCGTTCAGCGACGCCGACATGCTGCGCCAGCGCCCTGGCTCGCGGGCCGCCTACACGGGCGTACTGGAACTCCCCGTCCCGGCCGTCGCCGCCGTGCACGGCTTCGCGCTGGGCGGCGGCTTCGAGCTCGCCTTGTCGTGCGACCTGATCGTGGCCGACCGGACGGCCGTGGTGGGGTTGCCGGAGGTGTCGGTCGGGGTGATTCCCGGCGGGGGTGGTACGCAGTTGCTGCCCCGGCGGGTCGGGGCCGCGCGGGCGGCCGAGCTGATCTTCACGGCGCGGCGCCTGGAGGCCGCGGAGGCACGGGAGTTGGGGCTCGTCGACGAACTGGTGGAGGCGGGGCAGGACCGCGAGGCGGCGCTCGCGCTGGCCTCCCGAATCGCCGCCAACTCGCCCGTCGGCCTGCGCGCGGCCAAGCGTGCGTTGCGGCTCGGGCACGGGCTCGATCTGCGGGCGGGCCTTGAGGTCGAGGACGCGGCCTGGCGGGCGGTGGCGTTCTCGGGGGACCGGGCGGAAGGGGTCGCGGCCTTCAACGAGAAGCGGAAGCCGCAGTGGCCGGGGGAGTAGTCGGGTAATTCGGCGGGCCGGGTGCCGGGTGCCGGGCGACTCGGTGTCCGGAGGCTCGGCTGCTCGCCGGGCAACCCGTCGACCGACGGCCACTCACCCCACCGCCGCACCAGAGTCACATAACCACCCAAACCTCCCTAGCCTGGGGTAATGGGTGAGGACAACCGGCTCACGGCCGTCGTCGCGTTGGCGCAGGGCATGGCGGCGGCCCACGGCTCGCGCGAGGCGTGGCGGGCGGCGGCGGCCGGGGCCTGCCGGGCGCTCGGCGGGAGCTTCGCCGCGCTGTCGGTGTGGGAGCGCGAGCGCAGCCGGCTGCGGGTCCTCGTCAACGTGGGGGAGCGGGCCGAGGACGAGGACGAGTTCCCGGACGAGGAGTCCTACCCCGTCCACCAGTTCCCGGAGATCACCGAGTTCCTGCACGAGCGGTGGGCGGGCGGGGGCGAGCCCAACGCCTGGGTGGAGACGGCCGAGGGGCCTGCCGCCGGGGGCCGTCCCGGGTACGTCCATCAGCGCGTCGCCGCCCTGCGCCGCCGGGGCCGCGGCTCCTGTGTCGTCGCGCCGATCGTGCTGCACGGACGGGCCTGGGGCGAGCTGTACGTGGCCCGGCCGACCGGCGCTCCCGTCTTCGCGCGGGCCGACGCCGACTTCGCGACCGTCCTCGCCTCCGTCGTGGCCGCCGGGATCGCCCAGACCGAGCGCCTTGAGGAGGCGCGCAGGCTCGCCTTCACCGACGCCCTCACGGGGCTCGCCAACCGCCGTGCCGTCGATCTGCGGCTGGACGAGGCCGTCGAGCGGCACCGCGTCGACGGGACCGTCGTCAGCCTCGTCGTCTGCGACCTGAATGGCCTCAAGCGCGTGAACGACACCCAGGGGCACGCGGTCGGCGACCGGCTCCTGGAGCGCTTCGGGTCCGTCCTCTCGCTGTGCGGGGCGATGCTGCCCGGCGCGCTCGCGGCCCGGCTCGGCGGGGACGAGTTCTGTCTGCTCGCGGTCGGCCCGGCCGCCGACGAGGTGGTCGAGGCGGCCCGTGAACTCTGCCGCCGCGCGGGGGAGTTGGAGCTGGGCGACGGGGTGGCGTGCGGAGTCGCGTCCACCGCGGACCCGATCGGTCCGGTCCGCTCCGCGCGCCGGCTCTTCCGGCTCGCGGACGCCGCCCAGTACCGGGCGAAGGCGCTGCACGCGGACCGGCCGGTGGTGGCCGGGCGGGAGGGCGTCGACGACCCGGTCGTGCGGCTGGCGGACACCCCCGCGCCGTCGGCTCCGGCGGAGCGGCGCCGGTTCCGGGGGCGGCACACCTGATGACGCCCCTCTCCCTGACGAACAGCGGTCTTCGCAAGCCCCGGATCGTGTAAGGGTCGTAACCCCGACCCAGTAGTGACATCTCCGTCTTCACTGCGTACGCTCCTGAATATGGATATGCACACTGTGGTGGTGGGGACGTCCGGGGTCACCGCGTCCGACGTTCTCGCCGTGGCGCGCGACGGCGCCCGGGTCGAGCTCTCCGCGGAGGCGGTGGCGGCCCTCGCCGCGGCCCGCGCGATCGTGGACGCGCTGGCGGCCAAGCCCGAGCCGGTCTACGGCGTCAGCACCGGCTTCGGCGCCCTGGCGACCCGGCACATCAGCCCCGAACTCCGCGCCCAGTTGCAGCGCAACATCGTCCGCTCGCACGCGGCCGGCATGGGCCCGCGGGTCGAGCGTGAAGTCGTACGGGCGCTGATGTTCCTGCGGCTCAAGACCGTCTGTTCCGGACACACGGGCGTGCGGCCCGAGGTCGCGCAGACCATGGCCGACGTGCTGAACGCCCAAATCACCCCGGTCGTCCACGAGTTCGGCTCGCTCGGCTGCTCCGGCGACCTCGCCCCGCTCTCGCACTGCGCCCTGACGCTGATGGGCGAGGGCGACGCGGAAGGCCCCGACGGGGTCGTACGGCCGGCCGGTGAGCTGCTCGCCGAGCACGGCATCGCGCCCGTCGAACTGCGCGAGAAGGAGGGCCTCGCCCTCCTGAACGGCACCGACGGCATGCTGGGCATGCTGGTCATGGCCCTCGCCGACCTGGACCGCCTCTACAAGTCGGCCGACATCACCGCGGCCCTCTCCCTGGAGGCCCTGCTCGGCACGGACAAGGTGCTCGCCCCCGAACTGCACGCCATCCGCCCGCACCCGGGCCAGGGCGCCAGCGCCGCCAACATGCTGGCCGTGCTGAAGGGTTCGGAGCTCACCGGCCACCACCAGGACGACGCCCCGCGCGTCCAGGACGCCTACTCGGTGCGCTGCGCCCCGCAGGTCGCCGGCGCCGGCCGGGACACCATGGCGCACGCCCGCCTGGTCGCGGAACGGGAGTTGGCGTCGGCCGTCGACAACCCCGTTGTGCTGCCCGACGGTCGGGTCGAGTCCAACGGCAACTTCCATGGCGCGCCGGTCGCTTACGTTCTCGACTTCCTCGCCATCGCGGTAGCGGACCTCGCCTCCATCGCCGAGCGCCGCACCGACCGGCTGCTCGACAAGAACCGCAGCCACGGGCTGCCGCCGTTCCTCGCCGACGACGCCGGTGTCGACTCGGGTCTGATGATCGCGCAGTACACGCAGGCCGCGCTGGTCAGCGAGTTGAAGCGGCTGGCCGTACCGGCGTCGGCGGACTCGATCCCGTCCTCCGCGATGCAGGAGGACCACGTCTCCATGGGCTGGTCGGCGGCCCGCAAGCTGCGTACCGCCGTCGACAACCTCGCGCGCGTGCTCGCCGTCGAGCTCTACGCCGCCTCCCGCGCGGTCGAGTTGCGCGAGGGCCTGACCCCCGCGCCCGCCTCGCGTGCCGTCATCGAGGCCGCGCGGGCCGCCGGTGTCCAGGGTCCTGGCCCCGACCGGTTCCTGTCGCCGGACCTGGCCGCGGCGGACGTGTTCGTGCGCGAGGGAGCACTGGTGGCCGCGGCGGAGACGGTCACCGGACCGCTGCAGTAAGGGACTCACGGGTGGAACCCGGGGCCCGTTCCTCGTCGAACGGGCCCCGGAGCAGGGCTACTTGAGCTTGGCCGCCTGGGCCTTGATCAGCTCCGCCGGGATGTCGTACGTGGCCTTCTCGCCGGCCATCGCCGCCAGGCTCAGCGAGTAGTACGCGGCGACCGTGGAGCCGTGCCGCACGACCTCGCCGTGCACCGTGGTCATGTCGCCCTCGACCGGTCCCGACACCGCGAAGGCGACGGACTCGTCACCGGTGCCGGAGGCCTTCTCGGCGACGACCTTCGTGAACTTCTGGGTGTCCTGGTCCGGCGCCGAGACCGTGAACCCGCTCGCGCAGCCGGTGACCGCGTCCGACACGGACTTCAGCGTCTCCTCGGCGCCCTCACCGTCGTACGAGGAGAGCGAGACGACCGTCATCGTCGAGTCGAGGATGTCCTGGAGGTTGTCCATGGTGGCGTCCAGGTCCTCGTCGGAGGTGCCCGTCGGCGTCGGCTCGGTGCTCTTCTCGGTGGCCATCCGGTTCACGTACGCGCTCTCGTCCGCGCCCGGCGCGAAGCCCGTGAGGACGTAGGCGAGCGGCGCGCACTTGGCGTCGACGACCTTCACCTTGTCCTTGGACGCGGCGAACTTGCCCCCGGTGTCGGCGGATTCGACGTCGTACCCGTCCAGATCGCCCTTGGCGATGATCAGCTTCCCCAACTCGGCCGCGCTGAGCGCCTTGGCGGCCGTCGTCGACGAGGAGTCCTTGTCCGCCGAGGAGCTGTCGCTCCCGGTCTCCTTGGACTCCCCGCCGCACCCCGTGATGAGGGCGAGCGACAGCGCTCCCGCCGTCGCGGTGACGCCTATGCGCACCCTCGATGATCTCTTCATGAGCGGACTATGAAGTCCTGGTCAAGGAAACGTCAAGCGGGTTAGAACCCGAGGCGTTCGCGACGCACCGAGTAGACGACGAACCCGGCACCCAGAGTGAGGAAGACGGTCCCGCCGACGACGTACGGGGTCGTGTCGAAGGAGCCGGTGTCGGCCAGCCGCGTCTCGCTCCCGAGCGCCTCCTCGGCCGCCGAGTCGGTGTGCGCGGCGGTCTGCCCGTCGGTCTGCGAAGTGGCCCTGGCCTGCGTCGTAGCGGTCGCCGAGGGCTGGTCTCTGACCGGGGTGTCCTGTGTCGCGTTGGCGGACGGGACGAACCACAGGGCACCCAGCAGGGTCCCCGCGGCGGTGGCGGTCAGCAACGGACGGCGAACGGATGACACGGAATATCGATCCCCTTGTGGTGCTGGCGAATTGGCCGTGTGGGCCGATGTTAGTGAAAGGAGCGGGTCACGGGAAAGTCACGGGAGCTGTGGGCCTTACGCTCCCGGCATGAGCCTTGAAGAGACCTCACGATTTGTACGGCTTCGCGTGGAGCTCGTCCTCGAAGTCGACGACGCGGACGCCGTGACGAAGGCCGCACTGCGCCGGATCGCCGCGGAGGACGATATGCCGGCCGATGAGCGGGTACACGCCGAAGACGCTGTGACGGAAGACACCGCCGAGGCGCTCGCGTATCTGGTCGATCCGTTCGACCTGGTCAGCGAGGTGCCCGGGGTGGAGCTCGCGCAGGCCTCCTGGTCGAGCGAGCCGATCGACTACGACCCCGATTCGCCGGATTGGGATCTGGACGAGGATGATGACGAAGGAGATGTCGACGACGACGGTGACGAGGGCGGCGAGGGGACGCGCGGCGCCTCCTGACGCGACTTGGGGAAAACGTGACCCCGGGTGGCAACCGCCGGCCGGGGTTTCGTCGTCTCAGGTGGCGCACGGACCGACATCCGCACCACCCGCCCCGGCGGACGTGGCGTGCCCCACACGTAACAGGAATGTGGAACGGGACGAACCGGCCGTAGCGTTGAAGTTCGTTGACGGGGGTTGTGTGTCAGCGAGGGCCTTCGGGGTCAGCGGGGACCCTCGGGCGGGCGAGGACTCTCGGGGTTTTGGGGATATCGGCAGCGATGGAGAAGCGTGTGATGACGGACAGTAAGCGGCGCAGGGGCCTTTCGGTCGCGGCCGCGCTGCTCGGCGGTGTGCTGGTGCTCTCGGCGTGTTCGAGCGGCGGTGACGACGACGCCTCCAGCGGGGGCAACGAGTCCTCGCAGGCCAAGGCGGACGAGGCGGCGGCCAAGAAGACGTCCGTGGCCGACATCAAGATCACGCCCAAGGACGGCTCGGACAACGCGTCGATCAACAACTCGGCCGCGGTGACCGTCAGCAAGGGCACGCTCACGACTGTGTCGATGACGACGGCGGACGGCGCGAAGGTCGCCGGCGAGCTGTCGGCCGACAAGACCAGTTGGAAGCCGACCACCCAGCTGGAGCGCTCGACCACCTACAAGCTGGCCGCCGCCGCGAAGGACTCCGACGGCCGCGTCGCCCACGAGAACGCGTCGTTCACCACGGTCTCCCCGGCCAACAGCTTCATAGGGAACTTCACGCCGGAGGACGGCTCGACCGTCGGTGTGGGCATGCCGGTGTCGATCAACTTCGACAAGGCGATCACCAACAAGGCCGACGTCCAGAAGGGCATCACGGTCTCCTCCAGCAGCGGTCAGGAGGTCGTCGGGCACTGGTTCAACGCCAACCGCATCGACTTCCGCCCCGACAAGTACTGGACGGAGAACTCCACCGTCACGCTGAAGCTCGCGCTCGACGGCGTGGAGGGCGCGTCCGGTGTCTACGGCGTGCAGCAGAAGACGGTCACCTTCAAGATCGGCCGCAACCAGGTCAGTTACGTCGACGCCAAGACCAAGCAGATGAAGATCACGCACAACGGCGCGACGATCAAGACCATCCCGATCTCGGCCGGTTCGCCGGACAACAAGACCTACGAAGGCATCATGGTGATGTCGGAGAAGTTCAAGGAGACGCGCATGAACGGCGCGACCGTGGGCTTCACCGACGACGACGGCAAGGGCGAGTACGACATCAAGGACGTCCCCCACGCCATCCGCCTCACCAACTCCGGCACCTTCGTGCACGGCAACTACTGGGGCGCCAAGTCCATCTTCGGCAGCGTCAACACCAGCCACGGCTGCGTGGGCCTGTCCGACACGAAGGGCGCCAACGACACCGGCACGGCGGGCTACTGGTTCTACACCAACTCCATCGTCGGCGACGTGGTGGTGGTCCAGAACACCGGCGACAAGACGGTCTCCCCGGACAACGGCCTGAACGGCTGGAACCTGAGCTGGGCGGACTGGAAGGCCGGTTCGGCGGTCTGATCCGACCGATTGTTGACTCGCGCTTGACTGAAGGCGGTTGCTCTGCGGAGCGGCCGCCTTCAGTGTTCTCCTGTTGCGGATCTTCGACTTCGAGGCGGGAATCAATGGGGCGGGAAATGCGGGCGGTTCGGCGTTCTGCCGGGACGGAAACGATGCTGGACGTGCTGTTGCGCTGGGCGTGGATCCGGCGCCGTACATCCGCGCAGGACATCGCGGACCTCCGGGACGGGCAGGTCCTCCAGATCGCGGCGTTCACGCGCAGTATCGGCGGAGCGGCCATGGTCTCGGTGGGAAAGGGCAAGCAGATCGCGCGGACCAGGTCGGGGCAGCTGCGCCTCGCCGTCGGTGAGGACCCGGTCTGGAACGACCGGCGGGGCAGCGGGAGCGCGACACTGAGACCGCCCTTCCTGCTCAAGGCCACCGGCGAGAAGGTGCCGATGGCGCCGAAGTTCGACCGCTACGAACTCGCCACGGCCGACGGGACGTACGACGTGGCGGTTCCGAAGAAGGACAGCGATTTGGTGCGGTACGTCTTCGACTCGGCGCGCGGTAGCGACGAGACGTCTCCCTGACAGCCCCGCCCCGGCCCGCACTTGGCCCACCGACAGCCTTCTCATCGTTCTCTTATGTCGGCCTTATTCAGTCATCACGCGGTGTACCTAGCTTGCGGCCATGTTCTTCACCTACCTGAGGCGCGAACTGCGCCGCCGCAGAAAGGCGGCCCTCGTCGTCGCCTCCGGGCTCGCGCTGGGTATCGCGCTCGTCATCGTGGTCAACTCCGTGTCGTCCGGCATGGGGAAGGCGCAGGACAAGGTCCTTCAGTCGCTGTACGGCCTCGGTACGGACATGACGGTCACCAAGGCCGCCGCCGCTTCCACGAGTACCACGGACCGCCCGCGCTTCAACTTCGACGCGCAGGCCGACGGTTCCGACTCCGAGCAGAGCAGTGACCGTGTCATGGTGCAGGGCTTCCAGACCCTGGCGACCACGACGGTCTCCAAGGTCGGTTCGCAGAGCGGTGTCTCCGACGCCGTCGGCGGGCTGAGCCTCCAAGTCATCAAGGTCAACGGGCAGTTCACCCGCGGCCAGTTCCAGCAGCAGGGCGGCGGCGGCCAGAACGGCGGCGGTCAGAACGGTGGCGGCGGCGGTCAGCCGCAGGGCGAGGTCCAGGGCGGCGGCGCCAACTTCGACGTCAACAGCTACTCCGTCTACGGCGCCGACGTCACCAAGCCGGCCCTCGGCCCGCTCACCTCGTCGAAGATCACCAGCGGCCGTACCTTCAAGACGACCGAGACCGACGCCAAGGTCGTCGTCGTCGACTCGGCCTACGCCAAGGAGAAGAAGTACAAGGTCGGCTCCACGATCACCATCAAGAAGGTCAAGTTCAAGGTGATCGGCATCGCCACCGCCGACAGCGGCGACTCGGCCGCCAACCTGTACATCCCGCTCACGCAGGCGCAGACCCTCAGTGACTCGAAGAACAAGGTCACCACGATCTACGTCAAGGCGACCGACTCCCAGAAGATCAACTCGGTCAAGTCGACGATCCAGAAGAACGTCACGGGTACGACGGTCACCACCTCCGCCGACCTCGCCGACACCGTCTCCGGCTCCCTCTCCACCGCCTCCTCGCTCGCCACCAGCGTCGGCAAGTGGCTGTCGATCGCGGTCCTGATCGCCGCGTTCCTGGTCGCAGGTCTCCTCACCTCCTCCGCCGTCTCCCGCCGCGTGCGCGAGTTCGGCACCCTCAAGGCCCTCGGCTGGAAGTCGGGCCGCGTGACCCGCCAGGTCGTCGGCGAAGCGGTCGTCAACGGCCTCCTCGGCGGCGCCCTCGGTATCGCCGTCGGCCTCGCGGGCGCGTACGTGGTGACGGCCATCAGCCCCACCCTGACCGCCCAGACGGGCAGCACCGGCGGCGGTGGCGCGGGCGGTCCCGGCGGTGGTGGCGGCGGCTTCGGTGGCCCCGGCCGCGCGGCGGCCAAGACCCTCGACGTAGCCCTGACGGCCCCGGTGAGCGTCACGACCGTGGTCCTCGCGGTAGGCCTCGCGGTGGCGGGCGGCCTGATCGCCGGAGCGTTCGGCGGCTGGCGAGCGTCCAGGCTCCGCCCGGCGGATGCCCTGCGCAGAGTCGAGTAACGGTTCCGCAGCTGGCCTAAGGGGCGCGGGGCTGTATCAATTTGCGGCTCCGCCGCGTGAGCGCGACCAGCCCCCACAGGCCGGCAGCAAACGACGAAGCGCACCACCCCAAATCCTCCCAGGAGCCACCATGTACGAACTAAGAGGCGTCACCAAGCGCTACACCCGCGGCAAAGAAGTGGTCGTCGCTCTCGACAACGTCGACCTCAACATCGCAGACGGCGACCGCCTGGTCATCCAGGGCCCCACCGGCGGCGGCAAGTCCACCCTGCTCCAGATGCTCGGCGCCCTCGACAGGCCCACCACAGGTGAAGTCACCCTCGACGGCACCGACTTGGCCAAGCTCTCCGAGGCCAAGCTGACAAGGGTCCGCAGCGAGAACATCGGCTTCGTCTTCCAGTCCTTCAACCTCATCCCCACCCTCACCGCCCAGGAGAACGTGGAGACCGCCCTCGTCCCCCTCGGCATCAAGGGCAAGGACCGCCGCGAACGGGCCGCCGAGGCGCTGAAGTCGGTCGGGCTCGGCGAACGCCTCGGGCATCTGCCGTCCGAGATGTCCGGCGGTCAGCAGCAGCGCGTCGCGATCGCCCGCGCACTGGTCAAGGAACCGAAGGTGCTGCTCGCCGACGAGCCCACCGGCAACCTCGACGAGTCGATGCGCGACGAGATCATGGACGTACTGGAGCGCATGTGGAAGGAGTTGGGGCTGACCTTCATCATGGTCACCCACGACTCCTCGATCGCGAAGAAGGCCCCGCGGGTCGCGACCATCCGCAAGGGACGCATCACTGTCAAGGAGAACGCGGGGGCATGACGGCGCGTGAACCGCGCGAAAACGTAACGGGTTTCCCGCGGTCGCGTAACAGTCTTCCAACCGGCTTCTTACCCTCCTCTCATCTCTTGAGGTGCCTGATCGCCCCCCGGCATACTGCGTATTCCGGGGGGCGCACGCATGTGCGGGACCACCCCCGGCCGGGTGAACGGGGAGTATTCGCCCGGTACTTCTGCTAGGGGGAGTTTTGCGCAGACAAGTGAAAAAGGCGTGCGCGGGCACGATCGCCGCAGCCGCCGCCGTGGCCCTCGCGGCGGGCATGACCAGCCCGGCGCAGGCCAAGTCCGAGCAAGCGGGCACCACTTCGGTCCAGGCGGCCAAGTCGTCGCTCTCGACCAAGCACCGCATCACCCTGATCACCGGTGACCGCGTCTCCGTCGACGCCAAGGGCCGGGTCGTCGGCCTGGAGCCGGCGAAGGGGCGCGAGCACATACCCGTCCAGATCCGCAAGACCGACGGCCACACCCTGGTCGTACCGGCCGACGTCGCCCGCATGATCGCGACCGGCAAGGTCGACCAACGGCTGTTCGACGTAACGGAGTTGAACAAGGCCACGACCCGTAAGTCCCAGAAGCAGGGGCTGAAGGTCATCGTCGGCTACAAGGGCGCCGCCGCGGCGACCAAGGCCGACGTCCGTGACGCGGGCACGCTCCGGCACACCCTCACCACGCTCAACGCGGACGCGGTGCAGACGCCGAAGCAGGACGCGCCCGCGCTGTGGGACGCGGTGACCAACGGCTCAAGCACCGCCTCCGGCATCGCGCACGTCTGGCTCGACGGCGTCCGCAAGGCCAGCCTCGACAAGTCCGTGCCGCAGATCGGCGCCCCCACCGCGTGGGCCGCCGGTTACGACGGCAAGGGCGTCAAGATCGCCGTCCTCGACACCGGCATCGACGCGACCCACCCGGACCTCAAGGACCAGGTGATCGCGGCCAAGAACTTCTCCACCTCGCCGGACGCGACCGACAAGTTCGGTCACGGCACGCATGTCGCGTCCATCGCGGCCGGCACGGGTGCGAAGTCCAACGGCAAGTACAAGGGCGTCGCCCCGGGTGCCAAGCTGCTCAACGGCAAGGTGCTCAGCGACGACGGCTACGGCGACGACTCGCAGATCATCGCGGGCATGGAGTGGGCGGCCGAGCAGGGCGCCAACGTCGTCAACCTGAGCCTGGGCGGCGGTGACACCCCGGAGATCGACCCGCTCGAAGCCGAGGTGAACAAGCTGTCCGAGGAGAAGGGCATCCTGTTCGCCATCGCCGCCGGCAACTCCGGCGACTTCGGCGACCAGACCATCGGCTCGCCGGGCACCGCCGCCGACGCGCTGACCGTCGGCGCCGTCGACGACAAGGACGTACTGGCCTCCTTCTCCAGCCGTGGTCCCGGCCTCGACGGGCAGATCAAGCCCGACGTGACCGCCCCCGGCGTGGACATCACCGCGGCCGCGGCCCCGGGCAGCGTCATCGACAAGGAGGTCGGTGAGAAGCCGCCGGGCTACCTGACCATCTCCGGTACGTCGATGGCGACCCCGCACGTGGCGGGCGCGGCGGCGATCCTGAAGCAGCAGCACCCCGACTGGGGCTTCGCCGAGCTGAAGGGCGCGCTGACCGGATCCACCAAGGGCGGCAAGTACACGCCGTTCCAGCAGGGTTCGGGCCGCATCCAGGTCGACAAGGCCATCAAGCAGACGGTGATCGCCGACCCGGTGTCGGTGAGCTTCGGCACCCAGCAGTGGCCGCACACCGACGACACCCCGGTCACCAAGCAGGTCACGTACCGCAACCTCGGTACGAAGGACGTCACGCTGAAGCTGGCGGCGACCGCGACCAACCCGAAGGGGCAGGCCGCTCCGGCCGGCTTCTTCAAGCTCGGTGCCACCACGGTCACCGTCCCGGCCGGCGGCAAGGCCTCCGTGGACCTGACCGTCAACACCAAGCTGGGCGGCACGCTCGACGGCGCGTACTCCGCGTACGTGACCGCGACGGGCGACGGCCAGAGCGTGCGGACGGCCGCGGCCGTGCAGCGCGAGGTGGAGTCGTACGACGTCACGCTGAAGCTCATCGGCCGTGACGGTCAGCCGGCGCCGTACTACAACGCGAGCCTGACCGGGGTCACCGGCCTCGGCCAGGACAAGTGGTTCACGCCCTACGACGCCTCCGGCACGGTGACCGCCCGGGTGCCCAAGGGCGGTTACGTCCTGGACACCGGCATCTTCGTGGACCCGAAGGACGCCACCAAGGGCATCGACTGGCTGGCCCAGCCGAAGCTGAACGTCACCAAGAACACGGCGATCACGCTGGACGCGCGGACCGCCAAGCCCGTGGACATCACCATCCCGGACACCGGCGCCACGTCGGTGTTCGCCTCCGCGGACTACGCGATCCAGGTCGGCAACTCCGGCTACGGCTTCGGCTGGTGGCTGGACACCTTCGAGAACTTCCGCTCCAAGGGCCTCGGCGCCCAGATCACCGACGGTTCGCTCACCCAGCAGTGGGACGGGCACTGGACCAAGGGGGCGGCCGAGGAGTACAACACCACGGTCGGCGGAGTCGTCAAGCAGCTCGCCAACGGCTACACCAAGCACTACAAGGCGAGTGAACTGGCCAAGGTGAAGGTGGGCCTGGGCTCGGGCGCGAGCGGCAAGAAGGGCGCCGTGAGCGCCATCGGCTGGCTGCCGCAGAGCAGCGGCGCCTCCGGCATCGGCATGTCGCAGAACCTGCCCGGCACCCGCACCCTGCACCTGTCCACCGGCGGTGGCGTCAAGTGGGACATGGGCTTCGAGCAGTATGGCGGTGTCGACCCGGACGGCTTCCCGCTCTCGGAGGCCTACTACACGATCGGCGCGCTGCAGACCTTCAAGGGCGGCAAGTCGTACTCGAAGACCTTCAACACGGCCGTCTTCGGACCGCACCTGACCTCCGAGTTCGGCCTGTACCGCGACGGCAACAGCATCTTCGGCATCGTGCCGCTGTTCGCCGACGGCAAGGGCCACCCGGGTTCGTCGACCTTCACCTCGGTCGACACGACCCTGTACCGCAACGGCCACAAGGTCTCCTCCAACAAGGACCCGCTGTTCGGCGACGACCTGTTCACGGTCCCGTCGGCCGCGGCCGACTACAAGCTGACCACCTCGGTCAAGCGCAGCGTCAAGATCGCGGCGGCCTCCACCCGCATCGACGCGAGCTTCACGTTCCGCTCCAAGAAGGGCGCCAACCTCACCAAGCTCCCGGCCTCCACGGTCCGCTTCAACGCGACCACGGGTCTGGACAACCGGGTCGAGGCCGGCAAGACGGTCTCCATCCCGGTCGCCGTCGAGGGCTCGGCCAAGGGCAGCAACCTCAAGTCGCTGTCGGTGTACGTCTCCTACGACTACGGCCAGACCTGGAAGAAGGTCAGCGTCGTGGGCGGCAAGATCAAGGTCAAGAACCCGGCGAAGGGGAAGGCCATCTCCTTCCACGCCAAGATCACCGACAAGAAGAACAACAAGTCGACGGTCTCGATCTACAACGCGTACTACGGCAAGTGAGCCGATAGCTCGTACGTGACCGCAGGGCCCGTCGGAGGTTCGGCCTCCGACGGGCCTTTCGCGTTCCTCTGACTTGGGCTCAGCTCCAGGAGCGGAGCTTCTCCGGGTTCCGCACGCCCCAGACGTGCCGGATCAGGCCGCCGGTCACATCGAAGGCCAGCACCACCTCCGTGACGCCGTTCACCTGCGCCACCAGCCCCGCCTGGCCGTTGACCGTACGTTCCAGGACGATCACCTCGGCGGGGGCCCTGGCCATCAGGTCGGCGAAGAAGCGCGCGACCGGTTCGCCGCCCCGGATCGGGTGGGGTGCGGCACTGGCGAGACCGCCGCCGTCACCGGTCGCCGTGGCGTCGGGATCGAGGAGCCGGACGAGGGCGTCGATGTCCTGGGCCTCCCACGCCTCCTTGAAGTGTCGGACGACATCGGCGCGTTGGGCCCCCGAGGTCGCCGGGGCGGCCGACGACTGTGCCGCGCGGATACGACGCCGGGCGGACGAGGCCAGCTGGCGGCACGCGCCCGGCGTACGGCCGACGATCTCGGCCACGTCGGCGAAGGAGAACCGGAAGACGTCGTGCAGGACGAACGCGACGCGCTCGGCCGGGGTCATCGACTCCAGCACGACGAGGAAGGCCATGTTGACCGACTCGTCGAGGGTGACCCGGTCGGCCGGATCCGCCGCCGCGCCGCCGGACCAGCCACCGGTCCACTCCGTACGGTCGGGCACCGGCTCCGGGATCCACTCACCGACGTACCGCTCCCGGCGGGCCCGCGCCGAGCGCAGCAGGTCGAAGCAGATACGGCTGGCGACCGTGGTCAGCCACCCGCCGGGCGAGGCGACGGCGTCCCGCCGCGCCACCGGGAGCGCGTACCACCGGGCGTACGTCTCCTGCACGACGTCCTCGGCGTCGGCCAGCGAACCGAGCAACCGGTAGCCGAGATTGATGAGTTGACGCCGCTCACTCACGACCGCGTCGAGCCCCGCCTCGGCCGAGTCCTCACTCACACCGGTCCCTCCCTCACGGATCGCAGGTCATCACCTTCATGGATACGACGACACGGCGGCCCGGAATGTGAGGTCGGGCGGACGGCGCCTGACATTCCCGGGGCCCCTCTCGTCGTACCCCTGTGACACCCCAGGGAGGAAGACCATGAACGAACTGCCGGAGCAGACCGCGCTCACCGGCGACTACGTCCTCGACGCCACCCGCACCCGGATCGGGTTCGTCTCGCGGGCGATGCTGATCAGCACGGTGCGCGGGCGGTTCGAGGAGTTCGAGGGCAGGGCGCATCTGGACGGGGAGGACCCGTCGAAGTCGGAGGTCCGGCTGACCCTCCGCACGCAGGGGCTGCGGACCGGCAACGCCCGCCGGGACGAGCACCTGCGCGGCGCCGACTTCCTGGACGGCGACCACCACCCGGACATCACCTTCACGTCGACGCGCGTACGCCGGACCGGCACGACCCGCTTCACGGTCACCGGTGACCTGACGGTCCGCGGCACGACCCGCCCGGTCACCGTGGACCTGGAACTGACCGACACCGGTGGCAGTGCCGGCACCCCCGTCGCCTTCACCGGCCGGGGAATCCTCAACCGCAGGGACTGGAACGTGAGTTGGGGCGGCCGTCTGCTCGCCGACAAGGTGACCCTGGAACTGGAGGTCGCGCTGATCCATTACGCCCAGCGCTGACACGCGCGAAGCCCCCGCCGGAAGATCCGCGTCCGGTGGGCCCCGCGTGTTTCGGTGAGCGCATGACCACACAGACCGTCGAGTACATCCGCTACCGCATCCCGCAGACCAGCACGGCCGAGTTCGTGGCCGCGTACACGCGCGCGGCGGCCCAGCTGGCGGCGGCGCCCCAGTGCGTCGACTACGAACTGACGCGCCGCGAGGAGAACGCTCAGGAGGCCACCGGGCAGGACGTCGGAGAGGCCGTCGAGGAGGACGCGTATTTCGTCCTGCGCATCACCTGGACCTCGACCGAGGAGCACCTGAAGGGCTTCCGCACCTCGGAGCTGTTCCCCGGCTTCCTCGCGGAGATCCGCCCGTACATCGAGAACATCGAGGAGATGCGTCACTACGCCCCGACGCCGGTACGCGGCACGGGTTCGGCGCTGCCGACGCTGTTCGACTGGGCGGGCGGCGCCGCGGCCTTCTCCCGCCTGACCTCGGCCTTCTACGACAAGGTCCTCAAGGACGACCTCCTGTCCCCGCTCTTCGCCGACCTGGCCCCCGAGCACGCGGAGCACGTCGCGGTCTGGCTCGGCGAGGTCTTCGGCGGCCCGGCCACCTACTCGCACACCCATGGCGGCCACAACCACATGGTCGCCATGCACGCCGCCAAACACATCACCGAGCCCCAGCGCCGCCGCTGGGTCAACCTCATCCAGGACGCGGCCGACGAGGCGTCCCTCCCCACGGACGCGGAGTTCCGCTCGGCGTTCCTGGCGTACGTGGAATGGGGGACGAGGCTGGCGGTCTATTTCTCGGGCCCGAACGCCCAGCCACCGGCCGAGCAGCCGGTGCCGAAATGGGGCTGGGGCGCGATGCCTCCGTACCAAGGGTGAAGGGCATCCGCAGCGACGACGATCGTTCCGCACCGGACGAGCACCGGCGATTCGCGCGCTACCTGCACGAACTGGCCGTCGTCAAGGACGAGGACGAGGCCGCTCTCGTGGCCGGGGTCCTGCGCGACCCCGACGCGACGATGGCGCAGTCGGCCGTCGTCCGCCACCTCGACCGTCGTGCCGCGCGGCTGCTGACCGAGGACGGGTTCACCGCCTGGGCCCACACGATGGCCGAGGTCGGCGCGGGACGGGAGTTCCTCGCTCGGCGGCTGCGTGAATGGGTCCTGCTGCGAGCGATCGCCGTGGGGGAGCCATGGGGACCGGAGGAAGTCACCGCCGGATCCGACTGGTTCCAGCGCAGGGCCGTCGAGATCCTGTCCTCACGCACGGCTCTCACTCTGCTCTCCGAGGCCGGGCGAACCCGCCGCGTCCGCGCTGACGCCGGAAGCCGACTGCGTCAGCGGTGAGCGTACGATCGGCGCGCTTCGGGCCGACGGCGCTCCGTTCAGACCGACGGGGCCACCCTGCCGCTGCCGGAGGCTCGCGTATCCGCTCCCCAACTCGCCAGCAGGCGCAGGGACTCCTCGCTCTGGGTGCCCGCTTCCGCGTGGTAGGTGACCAGGTTCTGGTCGCTGCCGTCGGCCAGGCGGAAGGACTCGTACTGGAGGGCGAGGTCGCCCACCAGCGGGTGGTGGAGGCGCTTGACGCCGAAGCTCTTCTCCTTGACGTCGTGGGTGGCCCACAGGCGGCGGAAGTCCTCGCTCTTGACGGAGAGTTCGCCGACGATGGAGGCGAGGCGGGGGTCGTCCGAGCACCGGCCCGCGTTCATCCGGAGCATGCACACGATGTCGATCGCCTTCTGCTCCCAGTCGACGAAGAGGTCCTTGTAGTCGGGCTGCAGGAACACCAGCCGCGCCCAGTTCCGCTCCTGCGGCGGCAGCTCGCCCCAGTCGCCGAAGACCGCCGCCGCCATCCGGTTCCAGGCGAGGATCTCGGTGCGCCACCCCGAGACGTAGGCGGGCACGCTGTCCATCGTGTCCAGCAGCCCCCGCAGCGCGGGCCGCACCTGCTGCTGCTGGGCGCACGCCGCCGACTGCTTCTTCTTGACCTTCGGCTTCGCGAGATGCGTCAGATGCTCGTGCTCGGCGTTGGTCAGCCTGAGCGCCCGCGCGATCGAGTCCAGCACCTCCGCCGACACGTTCCGCCCGTTGCCCTGCTCAAGGCGCGTGTAATACGCCACCGAGACACCCGCCAGCTGCGCCAGCTCCTCGCGCCGCAGCCCCGGCACCCGCCGGTGCCGCCCGAAGTCCGGCAGCCCCACGTCCTCCGGCTTCAGCCGGGCCCGCCGGGTGCGCAGAAACTCGCTGAGCTCGGCCCGAGGGTCGAGGGAGCCGGCCGGCTCCTGCACGGGATCTGGCTGTCCATCCATACGTCCAGTATTCCCGGTCGTACGCACACCAGCCTGTCCCCGCCAGTGGTAGGCACACTGGACGTAGGCCGAAGGGAGGCCTGGGCGAATCCCCGCGGGAGGAGCAACGTGGACGTCGTGCCCGGTCAGAAAGACATCTGAAGGCGACCGGGCACATATCCCCGCTAGGAGACCCCGGCATGACCACCGTTGCCGCGTACGCCGCCCCCGCCGCCAAGGCGCCGCTGGAGCGCACCACCATCGAACGCCGCCCGGTCGGCGAGTTCGACGTCCTGATCGACATCAAGTTCGCCGGAATCTGCCACTCGGACATCCACCAGGTCCACGAGGGCTGGGGCGAGGCGATCTTCCCGATGGTCCCGGGCCACGAGATCGCGGGCATCGTCTCCGCGGTCGGCCCCGGCGTCACCAGGCACAAGGTCGGCGACCGCGTCGGCGTCGGCTGCATGGTCGACTCCTGCCGCGAATGCGAGAACTGCAAGGCCGGCCTGGAGCAGTACTGCCTGAACGGCAACGTCGGCACGTACAACGCCGTCGGCAAGGACGGCGAGCCCACCTACGGCGGCTACTCCGAGAAGGTCGTCGTCGACGAGAACTTCGTCGTACGGATCCCCGACGGCCTCTCCCTCGACGTGGCCGCCCCCCTCCTGTGCGCCGGCATCACCACGTACTCCCCGCTCAAGCACTGGAACGCGGGCCCCGGCAAGAAGGTCGCCGTGGTCGGCTTCGGTGGCCTGGGTCACATGGCCGTCAAGATCGCGCACGCGCTCGGCGCGGAGGTCACGGTCCTCTCCCAGTCGCTGCGCAAGCAGGACGACGGCCTGAAGCTGGGCGCCGACCACTACTACGCCACCAGCGACCCGAAGACCTTCGAGGAACTGCGCGGCAGTTTCGACCTGATCCTCTCCACGGTCTCCGCCCCGCTGGACTTCGGCGCCTTCCTCTCGCTGCTGCGCACCGACGGCGCCCTGGTGAACGTCGGCGCTCCCGAGGAGCCCGTCTCCCTCAACCTCTTCTCGCTGATGGGCGGCCGCAAGACCCTCGCGGGCTCCGGCATCGGCGGCATCCGCGAGACCCAGGAAATGCTGGACTTCTGCGCCGAGCACGGCTTCGGCGCGGAGATCGAGCTGATCAGCGCGTCCGAGATCAACGAGGCGTACGAGCGGGTGCAGAACAGCGATGTCCGGTACCGCTTCGTGATCGACGTGGCGACGATCTGATCGCACCCCGGGTCGAACAGACCCTCTAGACCTGACGGCCTCGGAGGCGCACTCCTCCGGGGCCGTCAGTACGTCGTCGTACGCCGCCCCAGCAGCCACAGCAGATACGGCCCACCGACGAGCGAGGTGAGCGCGCCGACCGGCACCTCCAGCGGGGGCAGCACGGTACGGGCCACGAGATCGGCCCCGACGAGGATCACGGCCCCCGTCAACGCGGCGTTGAGCAAGGGCAGTTGAGGCGTCCGCGTGAGCCGGCGGGCCAGCTGCGGCGCGGTCAGCGCGACGAACCCGATCGGCCCCGCCGCCCCGGTCGCGGTCGCGGCGAGCACGACACCGAGGACGGTCAGCCCGAGCCGGACCCGGTCCACCCGCACCCCGAGCGCGGCGGCCGTCTCCGGGTCGAGCCCGAGCGGCCGCGTCGCCCGGCTCGCCCACACCAGCGCGGGCAGCGACAGCAGCAGTACGACACCCAGCGGCCCGGCCTGCTCCCAGCCGCGTCCGTTCAGGCTCCCGGTCAACCACAGCTTGACCTGCTCGGCGGCCTCCAGCTCGCTGTCGGTGAGATACAGCTGCACGACGGCGGACAGCGCGACCCCGATCCCCACGCCGGTCAGCACGAACCGGCTCGGCTGCATGCCGTGCCGCCACGCCAGCACATACACGAGCGCGGCGGCGACCAGCCCGCCCACCACGGACACGATCGGCAACGCCCCGGGCGAGGCGATGACCCCACTCGACAACGCCAGCACGGTCGCGGCGGCGGCCCCATGCCCGACCCCGATCACATCGGGACTGGCCAGCGGATTCCGGGTGACGGTCTGCACGAGGGCCCCGGACAGCCCGAGCGCGGCGCCGACGAGGGCGCCGAGCACGATTCGGGGGACCCGCAGCTCCGAGACGACGAGTTCGTAGGGCCCGCTTCCGGTACGCAGGGTGTGCCACACCTCGGCAGGCGAGATGTACGTCTGCCCAAGACAGGCGGAGGCGAGCATGACGGTGGCGAGGAGGAAGAGGAGGAGAGCGGCGACGGCGGCGGAACGGCGGTGCAGGAGAAGGGAGATACGGGGGTGGGGGCGGAGAACGGTAATACCAACCGTCACCCCAACTGCGGGCATTCGTGCCGCTGGGGCGGCACGGGTGGGCGCAGCGGCACCCCGCAAACGCCGGGCTGCGTGACCCACCCCTTCGCTCCGACGCCGGGTGACACTCAACTGGCCGCCCCTTTACGCCGCACCAGCACCACCAACACCGGCACACCCACCAGAGCCGTCATCACACCGGCCGGCACCTCCGCCGGAGCCCGAACCACCCGCCCCAAAACGTCCGCCCCCACCAACAACCCCGCCCCCAGCCACGCCGACAACGGCAGCACCGCCCGGTACCCCCCGCTCACCAACCGCCGCGCGAGATGCGGCACCGCGAGCCCCACGAACGCGATCGGCCCCGCGGCGGCCACGGCCGCGGCGGTCAGCAGCGTCGCGCCGAGTGCCGCACACCCCCGCACCACCCCCACCCGATGCCCCAACGCCCGAGCCGTCTCATCCCCGAGGGCCAACGCGTCCAGCCCCCGCGCACACCCGATCACCAGCACCGCCCCGACAAGCAGAAACGGCAGCATGCGTACGACCGTGTCCGTGGACCGCCCGCTGAGCGACCCCACCTGCCAGAACCGGAACTGGTCGAGCGTCGCGGAGCTGGACGTGAGGACGACGGTCGTCGCACCGGCGGTCATCGCGGACAACGCGGTTCCGGCGAGCGCGAGTTTGACCGGCGACGCGCCTCCCCGCCCGCGCGAGGCGATCCCGTACACGAGGAACGCGGCCACGACCGCACCGGCGAAGGCGTACCAGACGTAGCCGCCGAATCCGTACCCCCCGGCCCCGAACGCGATGGCGAACACCACGCCCGCCGCCGCCCCTTGGCTCAGCCCGAGGATGCCCGGGTCGGCGAGCGGGTTGCGGGTGACGGCCTGGAGCGCGGCGCCCGCCAGACCGAGCGCCGCGCCGGCCGTCAGTCCGACCTCGGTACGCGGCAGCCGCAGCGACCGTACGACCAGCGCGTCCGGTGAACTCCCGCCGTGCACAAGGGCGTCGAGCACCGCGGACGGCGGCACCGCCCGGGTGCCGACGGCGAGGCTGAGCAGCGCGGCGGCCGCCACCACGAGGGCGGCGGCCGGCCAGGCGAGGCGTCGGATCACTTGCCGAGGTGCTCGGCGAGCTGCGTCACGACCAGACGGGCGGCGGTGGGACCGGCGTTGAGGTACCAGGGGTCGTCGTCGACCTTGACCGCGTGCCCGGCCTTGACGCCGGCCATCGACTTCCACAGCGGCCCGGCGAGCACGGACGCGGCGTCGGTCTTGCCCGCGTCGCCCTGCACGGAGTAGAAGATCCAGTCGCCGTCCGCCGTGTCGATGCTCTCCGCGCCGAGGTCCTCCGAAATGGCCGTGAACTGCTGGGACTTGGGCCGCTTGAGCCCCATGTCGACGGCGATGGAACCGGTGAAGGAGGAGACGCCGAACATACGCGTGCGGTCGGGCGTGAAGCGGACCATGGAGACGGTCGGGTCGCCAGTGACCGTCTTGCCCTTCGCGGCCGCGTCGCCGACGATGCCGTCGAGCAGCGTCTGCGCCTGCCGGCCCTTGCCGATGGCCGCGCCGACCAGCAGCAGGTCGCGCTTCCAGTTGATGCCGTTGCCCGCGGTGATCACGGTGGGCGCGATCTTCGACAGCTTGGGGTAGAGGTCGCCGAGCGAGTCGTTGGCGAGAATCAGGTCGGGCTTGGCGGCGGCGAGCGTCTCCAGGTTGGGCGCCTGCCGCGTGCCCGCGTCGGTCATGTCGGCGAGCTGCGCCTTGTACTTGGGGAAGGCGTCCGCCAGATAGTCGGGTACGAGCCCGGCGTTGTCGGCGCGCGTGGTCGCCGTCGGCACGGTCCCCAGCGAGAGCAGGTCGTCGAGCTGACCGGTGCTGAGCACGGCGATCTTCTTGGGCGCGGTCTTGATGGTCGTCTTGCCCTCGAAGTGCGTGACCGTACGGGGGAACGTCCCGTCCGTGTCCGGTTCGGCGCCCATGCCGTCGGCGAGCGCGCTGGGGGCGGCGGACGGTCCCTCGGAGGCGCCGATGACCTTGTTCTGCGCGCCGGCCTTCTTCTCGGTGCCGCTGTCGCCGCTGTCACCGCTGTCCGAGGAGGAACACCCGGCGAGCAGCCCTCCGACGACGGTCGCGGCCACGACGGCCTTCAATCCCACTGCACGCACGACTGCTACTCCGATACACGTCGATCACATCGAACATCGAACATCGAACACATCGATCACGAGGATCGCCGTTGATCCCGTTAAGGCAAGCCTTACCTTAACTTCCCGGCGGAGTATGTTGGGCGTGAGGAGGCCCACACGATGACCGTGCAGCTGAACCACACCATCGTCGCCGCACATGACAAGCAGACGTCGGCCCGGTTCCTCGCCGACATTCTGGGACTGAAAGTGAGCCCGCAGTACGGCCCGTTCATCCCCGTCGAGATCCCGAACGGCGTGACCCTCGACTACATGGACACGGACGGTGCCATCACGCCGCAGCACTACGCGTTCCTGGTCTCGGAGGACGACTTCGACACCATCTTCGCCCGCGTCCGTTCAGCGGGCCTGACCTACTGGGCGGACCCTTTCCACCACCACCCCGGCGAGATCAACCACAACGACGGCGGCCGCGGTACGTACTTCGACGACCCGAACGGCCACAGCCTGGAGATCCTCACCAGGCCGTACGGCAGCGGAGGTTGATCCTCGCCGGAAACTTCTCCCTCTCGTCTGTCACATTCCTCGACGCTCCCGGGTCATGTCGGTGAGGCACCGAGCCTCACGAGGAATTACGACGAACGACGAACAGGGAGCAGAGACCATGCCGACAACACCCATCCTGGTCACCGGCGGAACCGGCACGCTCGGCCGCCACGTCGTCCCCCTTCTCCGGTCGGCCGGCCACGAGGTCCGGGTCCTGACCCGCCACGACCGCCCCTCGACGGAGGACGGCATCGAGTACGTCACGGGAGACCTGCTCAAGGGGGAGGGGGTGGCGGCGGCCCTCGCCGGCACGAAGACCGTCCTCCACCTGTCCGGCGGCCCGAAGGGCGACGACGAGGCGACCTGCACCCTGGTGCGGGCGGCCCGAGCGTCCGGCGTCGGCCACCTCATCTACATCTCGGTGGTCGGCGCGGACCGGATCCCACTGGCCTGGCTACGGACGAAGCTGGCGTCGGAGCGGGCGATCGCGGACTCGGGCATCCCGTTCACGACCCTGCGCGCGGCCCAGTTCCACGACCTGGCCCTGACCATGGTCGAGAAGATGGCGAAGCTCCCCGTCCTCCCGGCCCCCGGCGGCCTCCGCCTCCAACCGGTCGACGCCCGCGAAGTCGCTGCGCGGCTGGCGGAGTTGACCCTGGCCGCCCCTGCCGGCCCGGTCCCGGACCTAACCGGCCCCACCCTCTACGACCTCCCCGCCCTGGTCTGCCCGTACCGCCAACTCCTCGGCCACCGAAACCGCCCGACCCTGCCGGTGCGGGTACCGGGGAAGGTGGGTCGGGCGTACCGGGCGGGCGCGAATCTGACGCTGGAGGGGGCGGAGCGGGGGAAGCGGACGTGGGAGGAGTTCTTGGCGGAACGCCTCGGATAGGCGCGGGTGTTCGTGTCCGTGCGGGGCGTGGGTCAGAGACCGGCCGAGTCGCGGGGCAGCCAGTCGGCATGCCGGCCGCGGAGCGCGTCCCGCTCCTCGGGGGTGGTGAGGACGAGGTCCGCGCCGCCGTCGTACGGGTGGTGGATACGGCGGAGTTCGGGATCGGTGACGAAAACGTCGGTGAGCCTGTCGGCCGACGACGCCCCCTCGCTCACCTTCCCGCCTTCGCCCGCAACCCCTGCAGTCCGTCGTACGCCGCCATCACCATCTCCAACCCCCGGCTGTCGTCGCCGGGTTCGCGCATCTGGTTGGTGACGTAGGCGATCGTCGCGCGGGCCTCGGGTTCGATCATGACGAGGGAGCCGCCCCAGCCGCCCCAGCCGTAGGTGTTGCCGAACAGGCCGTAGCCCAGGCCGTATCGGACGGGCATGCCCAGGAGGCGGTCCTGGCCCTGGTACTGCTCCACCCACGCCCGGTCGCACCCGGCCTGCGACAACAGCCGTACGCCGCCCACCTCTCCGCCGCAGGCCATCACCGACTGCACGAGGGCGACGGAACGGGCGTTGCCGAAGCCGCTCGCGGCGGGGATCTGGGCGCGGCGCCAGGCCACGCTGTTGCCGTCGCGGACGCGGATTCCCGTACCGTCGGCCGGAGTTGGGGCGTTGATGCCGGGCGCGCTGGCCTTGTAGTCCTCGTCGTGGGACGGGGGCGGCACGGTGAGCGCCACCCGGTGGTCGTGCTCGGCGGCCAGGCCCATGTGGAAGTCCGCGCCCAGCGGTCCGGCGATCTCGTCGGCGAAGAACTCACCCGGGGTGCGCCCGGTGATCCGGCGTACGACCTCGCCGACCAGGAAGCCCTGGGTGAGCGAGTGGTACCCGGCGGCGGTGCCCGGTTCCCACTCCGGTGCCTGCGCGGCGAGCCGGGCGGTCGCGGACGACCAGTCGTACACGTCCTCGGCCGACCACTGTCCCTCGAAGTCGGGCAGGCCGGCGGTGTGCGAGAGCAGATGCCGTACCAGCACGCCGTCCTTGCCCGCCGCCGCGAACTCCGGCCAGTAGCGGGCGACGGGCGCGTCCACGTCCAGTTCACCGCGGTCGGCGAGGACCAGTGCGGTGAGCGCGGTCATGGTCTTGGTGACGGAGTAGACGTTGACGAGCGTGTCCCGCTGCCACGGCACGGTGCGGTCCGCGTCCGCGAACCCGCCCCACACGTCCACCACGGGCTCCCCGTCCACGAAGACAGCCACCGCCCCACCGGCGTCCCCCTCGTCGAGCAGAGCGGCCAGTGCGCTGGGCACGGCGTTGAAGAGATCGTCGTAGGAGCCCTGGATGTCGGCCATGGTTCGTATTCAGCCCGCCGGGGCGGGGTGGGGGCAACTGAATTTCGGGGGAGTGGGGCGGGCGGCGTGAGGGTGACGGCGAGAGGCAGGGGGTGACGGCGGGAGGTCGAGGGTGACGGCGGGAGCCGAGGGTGACGGCGAGAGCCGAGGGGGCGCGCCCCTACGCCCACATGCTTTCCCACCGCACATCGACGCTCCAGGTCTCCGCGCCTGACGCGAACTCCGTGAAGATCGTGACCACTTGGTCCCGGTCGTTCAGCACGCACCGGAAGTGCCGCTCCATCGAACCGTCCCGGTGCTCGACGGCGAACTCGCCCACCTGCACACCCGCGTTGGGGCCCTGGCCGACCTGGACGAAGCGGCCGTGGGGCTTTTCGAGGATCAGGAACCAGTTCTCCTCGGACAGTCGGCGGACGGCGCGCTCGATCACGTCGAGGTCCGGGTCCTCGACGGTCAGCCCTGCACACGGCTGAAGACTCGGCCCCTCCGTCGCACGCAGCGCGGGCGGCAGGTGGAGCACCTCCGCCTGCGGGTCGAAACAGACCAACCCGTGGCGGCCGGCGAGGGCCAGCACCGCGGGCGCGGTCGTATCGGTCCGCCCCCACGAGATCGGCATGATCACGTGTGCGTCGGACACATCGAGAGCCGCCGTCCACGGGGATGCCTCGGTTTGAGGGGTGTCCGCTGCCGAGTCCGTGAGCTCGGGGAAGTCCGCGATCAGCGCCCGGTAGAACGCGGTCACCGCGTCGTTCGCGACAGCGCTCGCCGCCGAAGTGCCTCCGTCGCACAGCGACTTGTACGTCTCGGCCGCCGTCGACGCCGAGATCCGCCCGGGTTCGAACCACACTGCCAGATCGAAACTCATGCCACCCCTCCACCGAAGCCTCACCTCGAAGGAGACCGAGCGTATGCGGAGCCTCTGACAACGCCGGTGCGCCGAAGGCTCCGGCGTGCTGAAAACGCCGGCGCTACTCCCCGTCCGCGGCGTAACGCTGACCGCCGGAGCCGATGTTCCGGCCCGCCAGCCGGTGCGCGAGGCGCCCCGGCGGATCGGCTGTCAGGTTGAGTTCGTCGCGGGTGTTCGTGAAGGCGCGCAAGGCTTCCCGGGCGGTTTCGTGATCCATTCCGACCATGTCGATCGTGAGGAACTGCCGTGTGGCGGTCTGCAGTTGGAGATACGCGTTCGCCGACGCCTGGGCCTGGGTCATCCGGCGCGAGGCGTTCACGGTGGTCAGCATCGCGCTGAGCGCGGCGGCGGCCAGGGCGAGGATCCCCGGCCAGATACCGACGTCCCCGGCGAGCGCGGTTCCGCCGGAGACGGCAGCCAGCGCCGCCGCCGGCATACCGAGCAGCAGATTGATGAGCCGCCACAACTTCGCCTGCTCGAACTGTCCTTGGGCGCTCCACATCGCACTCTCGTGGATGCGGTCGGCCTCTTGCGCGATGGCGTGGTGCGAGGCGGGTAGGTCGCGAGGCAAGAGGGACACGAACACCTCATTTGGCCAACACCGCGCGAGGCGCTCGGAGATGGGCGGAAGCAGCGAAACGTCAGTCTAGGACGCCGAGTTCATGGACTGCCAGCAGCACGACCTTGACCGCCGGCAACACGGCCTTGACCGCCGGCGGCAGGACCTTGGTGCGGTGCGGGATGAACGGGATGAAGAAGCCGCCGCCACAACGCGACCGCGGCCTCCACGTCACCGGCCTCCTCGGCGTACCGGGCCCGGACGACCACCTCCCGAATGCGCGCGACACCTTCCGCGCACTCGCGCAAGGCGCTCATGCTCGCGCAGGCCTCGGTCTGCCCCTGCGTCTCCGGAGTGGTCAGATCCACCGTGTCCAGCATCCGCCCCTCGGCCGCACAGGTCCTCAACTGCCCGGACAACGCGTCGAGCAGCGCCCGGATGTCGTCGGTGAATTGCCTGGTGTGCGCGTACGGCCTCCGGCCCAGAGCGGCCATCCGGTCCAGGATGTCTTCGACGGTACGAGCCGGCAGATCATGCGAGCCCTCGACCCAGCGCAGGACGAACAACTCGATGAAATAGGACCGGAGAGGCAGCCCCCCGGAGTATTTCAGCAACAACTTCACGTGCCTGATCATCTCCCGGCAGGTGTAGTCGTCCCCGCCGGGACTCAACGTCAGAGTGCTGTCGTGCAATTCCGGATGCGTCCCCAGCCATCGTTCACGCGTACCCGGAAACACCCGGAAGGACAGCCCGGAGGACGGCGCCTGTTCCGGATCGTCCCACAGGAAGTCGGCCTCCAGCCCGGGTACCAGTTCGATCGACGGCTCACCGCACTCGGATACGAAGGTGACGGCCGGGAAGTCGGGCCGGGGAGCGGCGAATCCCTCGACGGATGCCCTGGGGCCGGTGAACCGCTCGACGAATTCGTCGAAGACGCGAGCCGGATCGGGTGGACCGGAAATCGACGGGCGCAACGACGACGATTCGACGGACGGCGGTTGAGCCAGAGCGCTCAGAACATCCGGCAGCGAGTACGGCAGACTCCCGGCCGCCGGCTCCCACGTGCCGTCCTCCACATCACGCAACCACCCGGGAGTCGACAGCAGATTCCGAATCGGATCGACGAAGACCACCAGCACGTCGACATCGCTGAACCCGGAAACGCTCGTACCGCAACGCGCCGACCCCACCCTCTCCAGCCGCACCACCCCGAGATCCCGAAATACCCGCGAAACCGACCGCAGCAGGTCCTGTCCTCTGGGCCCGGGCTCGACACTCCGCGACATCTCGGCGTCGACCTCACGTAGGTAGGCCCGGACCGGAGACATGGGCGCACTCGCGCGCGGCGAAGACTTCATGAACCCCCCTCGGAAGGGACTCGCTCCGAGCGAGCCCTCCGCCACCGGTTCAGTGTCCCGGTTCACGAGAATGCCGCGCAATACGTTCGGTCGGGGCGATCACCTGTTCCTCTCCCGCAGGCGGGTATTACGTGGTCTACGTCAGCATGCGACGCCGTGCGAAGCGCTATGACGTATTCCCGTGTCAGGCGGGTCCGGTCCCAGTGATCGACGCTCCTACACTGTTGCCTCCACTCGGGAGTCGAATTCCCGGGCATCGAATGGCATCGAATGGAATCGAATATGTGCGCGGGGGAGTCATGGTCGTCATCAAGTCCCTGATATCACTGTTCGCCCTACCTATTGCCGCCGGCGTCTCAGCTCTGATCATCTTTGTGTGCCTGGCCGGAGCCGCCGCCGGACTCGTGCTCGGTGTCCCTTTCATGGCTCTCGGATCCGCGTTCGGAGCGAAGGGCGACGGCGGTATTTCGGAGTGGATCGGGAATTGCCTGAGCGCGACGCTGGAGGGCCCCGCATCCGTTTTCTCGACCATCTACGGAAACATTTGGGACTGACGAGCCGGGTCATGTCCGGCGGCCGGTACTGTCCCGGTTGCCCGGTTGCCCGGTTGCCCGGACGCGAAGGTGCGCCCCCTGACCGAGAGGGCGCACCCACGGCGTACGTCTAAATCCCCATCCCCCTACCGCACGCCGTTGTCGGCGAAGGTCCACACCGCGCGGCTGCCGGGCCCGACGACGAGAGTCGAGTGACCGATCTGCTCCACATGCCGGTCCTTCACGGGCCGGTTGAGCGACATCTCGACCCGCTGGTACCCCGCTTGGGCACGCGGGACGACGTTGAGGCGGATCGTGGTGCCGCCGCCCTTCGCGACGACGCCACCGCCCGCCACGGTCCGCACGGTGAACCCGCCGGCCCGCAACAGCGGCACGGTGTCGCCGAGGTCGCCCGCGGTGATCGCGATGCGTACGGAGGTCACGTCACGCATCAGATGGGTGCGGTAGGCGTCCGGAAGGACGCGCTCGCGGCCGACGTCACCGGGAAAGCTCGCGGGCTCGGTGTTGCTGCGAGGATCGGCGAAGTACTCCTGCCGGTACTCCATCCCCCAGGCCCCGAAGGCGTCGTACTGCGTGTCGGTGAAGACGGCGTCGAACCACGGCACGGGCACGCCGTCACCGAAGTCCCGGGTCTGGAGGAAATGGATGGGCTCGGCGACCCCTTCGTCCTTCAGCCGCTCGGTGACCGTCGCCAGTTCCCCCGCCCTCTCGGGCGAAAGACCCAGCCCGGCGGAGCCGAGGGTGCCGTCCTGCCCGGGGACGTCACCGACTCCGAACAGCTCCACGTAGGTCTCACGGCCCAACAGATAGCGCCCGGTCCAGGTCTGCCCGCCGCTCCCGGTCGTGGTGCGCACCTGGAAGTTCGCGAACTCCCGCAGGTAGTCGGAGTGTTCGATGGCGTCGGCCGTCTCCCGGTCGAAAACCCCGTAGGAGTGGTTGTAGAACAACAACTGCCGCCCGTACGAGTCGCCCGAGCCCCGACTCCCCTCGGCCTGCGCCGCCCCGGCCCCACCCCCGATCGCTCCGGCGAGAGCCACAGCGAGCACGATGATCATCCGCAATGTCCGACGAATCAGCATGTGCGGGAGCGTAGGCCGGGGAGGACGGAACCGCCCTACTTTGTGAACGAGACTGAAATGCTTGACAGTTGGCGACGACCCGTGGGTGGCCACCATGGATCTCCAGCCGTCAGCGCCGAACGTCGCCGCCGCTCTGCGCGGGGCGGCGGGTCCACAGGGACAGGTCGCTGCTCGTCGCGACGGCGACGGTCTCTCCGGAGGGGGAGAAGCCGAAGGCTCGTAGTTCCGAGTAGGTGGAGTGGAAGATGTGCCACCACTGCTCGCCGTAGGGGCCGGAGTGGGGGAGTCCGCCGTCGGCCGAGAGCAGCACGCGGTGGTGGGGCCAGTCCGGGGTGACGGCCTCCAGGGTCCAGCCGTCGCCGGTCGTGGTGTGCAGCCCTCCGCCGAAGAGCCCCGCGATGCGCACGCGGCTGCCGGCGATCGGGCCCAGTCCGGGGCAGGCCAGGTCGGCGACCCCGTCGGGGGTGCTGTCCTCGGGGGCGGGGTCGCGATCCCTCGCGGTCTTCTCCCCGGTGACGGCGTCGAAGAGGCCGTGACCGTCGTTGGAGACGACCATCACCAGGTCGCGGCCGCTCTCGGGGTGCGACGCGAAGCCGATCCCGAGCAGTCCGCCGACGGGGACGCCGTACGTGGACTCGAAGACGGGCCGCCAGGGGGCGGGCGCGGGCACCACCGGGGCGGCGAGGAGCCGATCCCGTAGAGCCTGCTGGTACGCGGAGAGCGCCGGCTGCTCACGAACGAGTCGCTCTTCCGGGGCCGCCCTCTTGAGCCGCTTCATCACCCCCGAAGATTAGCGAGGCGCTGCACTTGCCCCATCCGCACGGCCAACTGCTCCAGCAGACCCAGGCGTCATCGCCGTATATCCGATGACATTGAGTGTCATCACTAGGATGAGCGGCATGGGTCGATGGATGCCGGACGCAGCGGGCCGACTGTCGCGGGCCGCGCTTGAGCTGTACGAGGAGCGCGGGTTCGAGGACACCACGGTCGCCGAGATCGCCGAACGGGCCGGTCTGACGAAGCGGACGTTCTTCCGGCACTTCCCCGACAAGCGCGAGGTGCTGTTCCCGCTCTCGTCCCGGATCCACCAGACGATCGTCGACGCCATGGCCGCCGCGCCCGCCGACCTCTCGCCGCTCGCCGTCGTCCTGGCGGGGTACGACGCCGCCGTGGACATGGTGAACACGGCGCATGCGAACGCCCGGCGCCGCCGAGCCGTCATCGTGGCCAACCCGGAGCTCCAGGAACGACAGCTGACCAAATTCGCCCAGACCAGTACGGCCGTGACCGAGGCGTTGTGCGCGCGCGGTGTCGCGCCGCGGGCCGCCTTCATGACCGCCCTGGCGGGTGCCGCCGCATGGCGAGCCGCGCGCGAATGCTGGATCGAGGGTCCGGAGACACAGGACCTGCACGCCCTGCTGCGTGAATGCGCCGAGGAGCTCAGGGCCGAGATCGCGGCCCCGCTCGCGCCGTAAGTCATGACTGGTAGCCGCCGTAGTAGCAGGTCATAGCCGCCGCCACCGCCTGCCTCTCCACGCCCCTCTCGTCACCCATGACACCTGGTGTCATCACTGTTACGATGACACCAGGTGTCATCACATGCCGCGGGTTCGACCGAGAGGGTGCATCGCGTATGTCGGAAACGTTCGACGAGGCAACCACGCTCAAACGGCGAACTTTCGTCGCGGCGTCGACAGCGGTGGCCGGCCTCCCCCTGCTGACCTCGGATCGCCTGCCGGCGTCCGCATCCGCATCCGCACCCACCCCGGCCGATCAGCTCTCCACCGTCCGTCTGACGGTCAACGGCGAGCAGCGCACCGCGCAGGTCGACAACCGCACCTCACTGCTCGACCTCCTCCGCGAGCACCTGGACCTCCCCGGCACGAAGAAGGGCTGCGACCAGGGCGCCTGCGGAGCCTGCACCGTGCTCGTGGACGACCGCAGGGTGAACTCTTGTCTCGTCCTCGCCGTGATGGCCCAGGACGCCAACGTCACCACGGTCGAAGGGCTCGCCCGGGACGGGGGCGATCAACTGCACCCGCTCCAACAGGCGTTCATCGACCACGACGGCCTCCAGTGCGGCTACTGCACACCGGGCCAGCTCATGTCGGGCGTCGCCTGTATCGCCGAGGGCCACACCGGCTCCCGCGCGGAGATCCGCGAGTGGATGAGCGGCAACCTCTGCCGGTGCGGGGCGTACACGAACATCGTCTCCGCCATCGAGCAGACCGCCAAGGAGGCATGACCGTATGCACCCCTTCGCCTTCAGCCGAGCCTCCACCGTCACCGCCGCGCTCAACGCCGGTGCCGGCAACGGCCGTTACATCGCCGGCGGCACCACACTGGTCGACCTCATGCGGGAGACCGTCGAACGCCCCGCGCACGTCGTCGACATCAACGCACTGCCGTACAAGGACATCACGGTCACCCGACAAGGGGTGCACGTCGGATCCCTGGTCCGGATGAGCGACCTCGCCGCGCATCCGGAGGTGCGCGCCACCTACCCCCTCCTCTCGCAGGCCCTCGAACTCGGCGCCTCGGCCCAGCTGCGCAACATGGCCTCCATCGGCGGCAACATCATGCAGCGCCCCCGCTGCCCGTACTTCCGGGACATCCACTCCGCGTGCAACCGCCGTGACCCGGGCTCGGGTTGCGACGCCCGGGACGGTGACAACCGTATGCAGGCGATCCTGGGGACGAGCACCCACTGCGTGGCAACTCACCCTTCCGACCTGGCAGTTGCGCTCGTGGCGCTGGACGCCGTCGTCCATGTGCGCGGACTCGACGGCTCCCGCTCCATCCCCGTCCAGGACTTCTTCCTCCGCCCCGGGAACACACCCCAGAAGGAGCAGGCGCTCCGGTCGGGCGAACTCATCACCTCCGTGACCGTCCCCGCGGGACCGCACACACGCCGCTCGGGCTATCTGAAGGTCCGCGACAGGCAGTCGTACGAGTTCGCCCTCGCGTCCGCGGCGGTGGCGCTGGACATCAGGGGCGGCGTGGTGCGCGGCGCCAGGGTGGCCGTCGGCGGTGTGGCGACCGTGCCGTGGCGGCTGCCCAAGGTGGAGCAGGCGCTCGTAGGGAAGCGGGCGGCGCGCGCGACGTGGACGGCTGCCGCGGCCCTCGCCGCCGAGGGCGCCGAGCCGCTGTCCGAGAACGCCTTCAAGGTGCAGTTGGTCGAACGGACCGTGCGCCGCCAGCTGTTGACGATCGGAGGACAGTGATGGCGACGACCGTCGTCGGGCAGCGGCTCTCCCGAGTCGACGCCCGCCGCAAGGTGACCGGCACGGCCACCTACGCGGCCGAGCACCGTATCGAGGGCCTGTTGTACGGCGTGATCGTCAACGGCACGGTGGCCCGCGGCACGGTGAGCCGGATCTCGGTGGACGCGGCGCTCGGCCACCCGGGCGTCCTGCGTGTCCTGACCGACTTCACCAGCCTGCGCCTCGCCCACCCCGTCGACCGGATCGCCTTCTACGGCCAGCCCATCGCGGTCGTCGTCGCGGAGACCCTGGAGGCGGCGACCCACGGCGCCTCACTGGTCGAGGCGACGTACGAACGGCAGGACGCGGTAACGGACTTCGACGCCTCCGGCATCCCCTCGCAGACACCCGCCGACGAGCCCGACTACAGCCGCGGCGACCCGGCGGGCGCGCTGGCCTCCGCGCAGGTGAAGGTGGACCTGGACCTCACCTCCGCCCGCGAGAACCACAACCCCATCGAACTGCCCTCGACCATCGCCCAGTGGCAGGACGGAAAGCTGACGCTCTGGGACAAGTCCCAGTGGGCCCAGGGCGCCGCACGCACGGTGGCCGGCGCGCTCGGCATCGCCGTCGGCGACGTGCGCGTGCACAACGAGTTCCTGGGCGGCGGGTTCGGCAGCGGAATCCAGACGTACGACCATGTCATGCTGGCCGCGTTCGCCGCGCGCGAGGTCGGCAAGCCGGTGAAAGTGGTCCTGACCAGGCGTCAGTTCTACTACGGCACCGGGTTCCGCCCGGCCAGCCGGCACCGGATGGCCCTCGGCAGCACCGCCGCCGGGCGCGTCAACGCCCTTGTCTACGAGGTTCGTATCGAGAACGCGCGCTACTCGACCTACACGGACGGCCTGACCGACCTGCCGCAGTTCCTCTACGGCGTCCCCAACACCCGTACCGCCTACCGGGTCACGCCCGTCGACGTCCAGTCCCCGTGCTCCATGCGAGGCCCGGGCGTGGTGCTCGGCAACTACGCCCTGGAAACGGCGATGGACCAGCTGGCACACGAACTGGCCCTGGATCCGGTCGAGTTGAGGCTGCGCAACGAACCGACCCAGGACGAGGTCAACCAACTCCCCTTCTCCACACGCAAATTGCGTGAGTGCTACGAGACAGGCGCACGCCGCTTCGGCTGGTCCCGGCGGCACGCCAAGCCCGGCTCGCGCACGGACGGCGACCTCCTCATCGGCATGGGGATGGCCACCGCGAGCTACCACAACAACCGACGCGACTCCAGCGCGCGGGCCCGGATCCACGCCGACGGCACCGCCGAAGTCTTCGCGGCCACCGCGGACATGGGCCCCGGCACCACCACCTCGGTCATGCAGGTCGCCGCCGACGCGCTGGGCCTGCCGGCCTCGGCGGTCACCTTCAGACTCGGCGACTCCAGCTACCCCACTGCACCCCTGCACGCGGCGGCCTGCACCATGGCGAGCGTCGGCTCGGCCGCGCACACGACGTGCAACGCGCTGAGGGCGGAGTTCATCCGCAGGGCGGTAGCGGACGCCAACTCGCCTCTCCACGGCGCGAATCCGGCGGACGTACGCGTGAGCGACGGCTACCTGTCGGCCGCCGGCGGAGCCCGGGACAGCTACCGGGACATCCTGCGCCGCGCCGATCTGCCCAGCCTCGACATCACCGGCAACTGGGGCCCGGGCGACGCCGATTCGAAGATCTCCACGTACGGCTACGGAGCGGTCTTCGCCGAGGTCTCCGTAGACCCCCTCCTCGGCCTGGTCCGGATCCGTCGGATCTTCGCGGCGTACGACGTGGGCCGGGTGATCAGCCCCAAACTCGCCCACAGTCAGGCCATCGGCGGCATGGTCGGCGGTATCGGCATGGCTCTCCTGGAGGGCACCGTCACGGACCACCGGGACGGCCGCATCATCAACGCGAGCCTTGCCGACTATCTCGTGCCGGTGAACGCGGACGTGCCCGACCTGGACGCCGCCTTCATCAACACCGAGGACCCGCAGGCCGATCCGATCGGCGTGAAGGGCCTCGGCGAGATCACCATCGTCGGGGTGGCCCCGGCCATCGGCAACGCGGTGTTCAACGCGACGGGCAAACGCCTGACGGACCTGCCGATCCGTCCGGAGGCGCTGCTGTGACGGCGTTCCGCTAGCTTGGCTTCCGTGATCGTCTATCCCCTGTGGCACGTCGGCCACCAGAACGAAGCCGGCGCCGACGGTTCGACCGTGCACGTCGATGAGAGCGGCGTGTTCTGCGACGAGGCGGACGGCGACGACGTAAAGCTGCTCGGTATCTACTCAACCCTCGACAGGGTCGAAGACCGCGTGCGTCAGGCCCGACTGCTTCCGGGCTTCCGTGACGAACCGGAGTGCTTCCACTTCGACGCCTGCGAACTCGACGAGGACAGCTGGACGGAGGGCTTCGTCCGGGTGCCGCCGGGGGAGTAGGGCGGTGGGCGGAGTCCCGATGGGCGGGACCCCGATGGGCTGGACCCCGATGGGTTGCCGTTGCGTGGTCGCGTGAGCGTGAGTCTGGGGCTGGCGTGCGTTGGTGTCACAGGTCTGCCAGGGTGAGGATCTGGTGCATGTGCCGGGGCGGAAGGTCGGGATTGCCGGCTGCCGCGGTGGCGACCCATTCCGATGAGTCGGCCAGCAGCTGCGTCAGGTCCTGGGTCGGAAGCCGGGGATGGGTGGCGATCACGCGGCGCACCGTCTCATCGGGATCGCAGGCCAGACGACGTACGAGTTCCACCGGGAGGTCGAGGTCCCGTGGGGCCAGCTGTCGCATCCTGGGGTCGGCATCGGTGGCCAGACGCCGGAGGACGTCCGCCGGGAGGGGGAGTTCGTCGGCCGGACGCCACCGGGTCCTCTTCGCCGGGCGGTAGGTGCGATCGATGCGTTCGGCGGTGGCGGGGTCGATCCGGTCACGGGCGTGCAGAGCCGTCGTCGTACGGACGCTGCTCTCCTCGTCGTCGAGCAGCCGGGTCACGACCGGCGCGGGCAGGCGGCCGGACCGCGCGGCCGAGGCGCGGAAGCAGGCGTAGGGCGAATCCACGTACGGCAAGGGGTCGGAGGTCACCCAGGGCAGGCGTAGCGTCGCGAGTTCCACGCGCGCCAACTTGTTCGTGATCTGCCGTGCGAGCGTGTCGTCGTCCAGGATCCGGGGGTCGGTGAGCCAGCCCGCGGGCGGCGCGTCGGACAGGATCTTCGCGTGGATCGCGGCGCGGGTCGGCTCGGGGGTGTCCTGACGGGCGAAGACGCGGAGCGCGACCCGCAGGTTGGGATCCTCGGCGAGCCGGTCGCGCAGAGGTGGTGGGAGGTCGGGGTGCTCGGCGAGTTCCCGGCGCACCGCCTCGTCCGGATCATCGGCCAGTCGGCGGGTTGTGTCGGCGTCCATCGTGCAGTGGCGCACCGCTCCGGCGCGCGTGACCGGATCGGCCAGCAGCGCCGGAAGCAGGTCGGCGGGCGGTACGGGATGGGGAAGCCGTCGGAAGTAGGTCGCGCAGGCTCCCGCGCGCACCCTGTCCTCGGGATCCGTCAGCAGGAGCCGGCGCACCGATTCCGGTGCCTGCGTCCAGCATTGGGCAACCGTCGCCCGGATGGTCGGCTCCGGGTCGGCCGCCAGCCGTGCGCGCAGATCCGGCGGCAGATGATCGCTCTCCGCCAGCCGCTCACGCACCAGCACATCGGGGTCGTCGAGCAGCCGCTCGAGCACCTCTCGCGGTGCGCTGCCCGCGCCGATCACCAGGGCCCCGCGTATCCCCGGATCGGGGTGTTCGGCAAGGTGGATCCGGACGGCGTGCGGGAGGCCGGGGTTGAGCGCGAGCGAGTGCGTGAGCCAGTGATCGTCGATGGCGATGATCTCGGCGATCATGTCGTCGGTCAGGTCCGGACGCTTGGCGACCCTGCCGAAGCTCCTGCGGTGGGCGAAGAGACGGCGGATGAACTCGGGCGGCAGGGCGGGGTTCCCGGCGAGTCCCTCGACCACCTTGCCGAGGTGAACCGGCACGGGCATGACGTCCGACAAGGCAGCGGCCCTTCTGGCTCGGCGAGTTGGTCGCCGAGTTTGTCACATGGGGTCGCGCTGCGGCGGAGGTGGCAATGGCTGCTCCAACGAATGAATGAGGGAGCAGCGATACGGCTGCATGCCGCTGGAGCGAGACAGGAACTCACGCTCCGCGTCGAGGCCTGGCGCTCATGCCGGTGCGGTCTTGTAGCGCGCCATGATGTTCAGGAGCAGATCGAGGCGGGCGCGCACGCGGCTGTTCACGTTTCCCTGGACGCTCACGGACACCTCGGAACCTCCCACGGACCGGGCGAGTTGGAGATCCACGCGGCTGTGTCCGACGAGGGGGTACACGTACCAGGCTGAGCGGGGCTGTTCGTCGTCGGTGTCGGAGAGTGCCGTTTCGATGGCCAGCCAGTCGCTGTCGTCGAAGTCGTAGGCCACTTCTGCGGCGAGGGATTCACAGAAGGGGCGGAGGTTGTCGCCCCAGATCCAGCCCTGCGCGACGGTCCTGCTGCGAGAGGCATCGGCCAGGGAATCCAGGGAGTCGAGGTCTTCGTACAGGGCATCCATCGCTCGGTGCGTCAGCTCGCCGGCGGGGGTTGTCTCCATGAGAACCCAGCCAGGCATCCGCTTCCGAAGGCCGGCGGGCAGGTCGTCGCTGTCCGGGTCCGCCAGTCGATACAGGACGCGGAAAGTCGTTTCCCGGGCTACGGCGCGAGCGATGTGTTCCATGTCCCCCGTGTGATCCACGGCCCGGGCTCCTTCGGCATCAATGGCGTCGCGAAGGGAGCCGATCGAGGCGGTGTCCCAGGCCTGGATGTCTTGCGACAGCGCTCGCAGGAGCCGGTACCGGGCCAGTTGAGGGAGGTCCTCCTCGACTTCTGAGTCCGCCCAGCTCTGAGGGTCCTCGGCACCGAGAGCGGCGAACAGCTCTGCGATCTTCGCGGCTGTCGGGTGAGCCGGACCGTCATTCCATGAGGTGGGCAAGGGGTTCCTCTCCGGCGGGATAGGGGAGTTCCTGGGGCAGCAGTCGGGCGGCGGAGTCCAAGTCCCCACCACTGACGAGGGCGTGGATCTCGTGGGCGAGCGGGGTCACGTCGCGGATGGCGACCGTCCACTCGTCCGCATAGCGTCGTGCAGCCTCACCGGAGAGACCCATTTGCAGGGACCGGTACGGCAGGGGCTGGAGGTGCAGGTCCCGCTCGGGATCCCACTGGACGCGGGTGGGCGCGCGCTTCAACTGGCGTTGCCAGGTGGCTCGGTCGGGGTGCACTCCGCGGACGTAACTCGACAGACATGCGTTGCGCAGCGCCCACTCGAATCCGTCACGGCTGATCTCGACAGCGAGGACGGTCTCCTGCCCTTCCTTGGCGCCCCAGCCGCACCGGTACATCATCCACAGGAACGACGGCTTGATCCACGTCATCCTGTCCCGCTTCCATGCCCCGGGGAAACGGCCCTCGCGGGCGGCGGGCAGGCCGATCTCGGGGGAGTACGCCTGGTAGACGGTGATCGTGGATTCCGAGTAGGCCGCGCGGATCCTGTGTTGCGGTTCTTCCATGGCGTACAGCGTGGGGTCGGTCGGGTCGGGCGGCCACTGAATTTCGCATCGGCAGTGACGGTCGGCGTTCGGCGGTCCTCTGCCGGTCACAGACTCGGGTCAGCCGGTAGAGCGGTAGAACATGATCACCGACATTGACCCCGTATACCCGACCCGCGCACAATCTCCGGACCCGCGACGGCCGTTGGCGAACAGGAAGGCACCCCATGAGTGGAGAGCGCGGTCACCGTGAGACCGTCGTCGCGATCGCGCGGAATCCCGCGGCACCGGCCGACGTCCTGATCCGGCTGCTGTGCGAGGAGGCCGAGGCGGCGCGGGACGCGTTCGCCTGGCGGGCCCTGCCGGACGAGGTGGTCGACATCATCGTCGCGCACCCCGACCGCAGGGTGCGGAGCCTGCTCACCGAGAACGTCTCGGTACCGGCGGAACAACGCGCCAGGCTCGTCGACGATCCCGATCCACATGTCCGCCTCGGTCTGGCCATTGGGCCTGACTGGTTCCGCATTCCTACGCCCCCACTGCCCCTGTCCGCGCAGCGGCGCCTGCTCGCCGATCCGGAACCGAAGGTCCGCCGAAACGCGGCCTTCTGTCGGCACACGGCTCCGGACCTGGTCGCCGGGCTCGCCGGCCATCAGGATGCGGACCTTCGTCAGGCGGCCTGCCGCGCGTGGGCCCTGCTGTCCGAGGACGCCCGAAGCCGTCTGCTCCGGGACGCTGATGACGGAGTCCGCCGGGCGGCCATGGTCAAGGCCTGCCGTGACGACGCGGCCACCACGGACCGTCTTCTCGACGAAGGGATCGACGGCCTCCACCGGTGGGATGTGATCCGTCACGGCGCCATGAGCACGGCGACCGCCGTCCAACTCGCCGCAAGCACCGAAGCGGAGGACCGGCGGGCGCTGGCGACCAACCTCAACGTTCCCATCGACATCGTCCGGCCCTTGGCGGAGGACGACGCGCACAGCGTACGGCTGGCGATATCGGTACGCCCCGAACTGACGGAGTCGGAACGCGGCGCCATCGACGTCACCATCAGCCCGTCCGACCGACTCGATCCCGTCGAATGGGTTCGCCTCTGCGCCGACGCTGATGTCTTGCGCCGGTGCGCCAGGTCGGCCAACACACTGCTTCGGCGCAGCGCCGCCTACAGCCCCCACCTGCCCGCCGACGCCATCGAGTTGCTCTCGAAGGACGACGACCACCCCGTACGACTCCTGTTGTGCGAGAACCAGCCCACCGTCGACGGCGAGGTGGTGCTGCGGACGTATCTGGAATGCCGAGTCATCACCAGGGGCGCTCTACTGGCCCACCCGAACTTCCCGCGCGTGGGCAGCGGGCGACGCTTCGCCGAAGACCCGGATCCGGAGAAGCGACGGCTGGCGGCGCTGGACCCCGAAGCGCCCGTCGCCACGCTGGTCAGGTTGCTCGCCGACCACGACGATCGTGTACGTGCCATGGCGGCCGCGCACGCCGCACTGCCCGTCGATCTCATCCTCGACTGCTGCGAGAACCCGGAAATCGCCTCCAGCGCCCTCAGCAATCCGAGCCTGCCCGTGGAAGCCATGCACCGATACCTCGACGCAGCGGGTATCCCTCCCAACGGGACTGCAGGCGGCGGGAATTCCGGCGCGGAGATCGTCCAGTAGCCCAGTAGCCCAGTAGCCCAGTAGCCCAGTAGCCCAGTAGCTCAGGAGCCCAGTGGCCCGGCAGTTCGCCGGAGGTCAGTGCGGCAGCGTCGCCGGGCTCCCGCCGTTCGCCTCGTAGCCCGCCACCGCCAGCGCCCGGTAGACCGCGAACTCCGCCGCCGGGTCCGCGGACAGGGTCCAGGGGAGTGCGCCCACGTGGCCGTCTATGTGGACGAGTTGGTTCATCGCCTCCGACCAGCGTTCGGCGCGGACCAGGAAGAAGACCAGCATGTGGCGTACGTGCGCCAGCATCGGGTCGTCGGGGCGGGCGGCGTGGACCGCGAACAGCGCTCCGTGTATCGCCTTGGTCACCACTTCGCTCTGGTAGAAGCTGCTGACCATGTTCACCTCGGGCAGGTGCTCGAAGACCGCGAACAGGGGCATCGCCGCGAGGAGTGAGCCCTGCGGTGCGCGGGCCGCGGCCGCCTCCGCGAAGGAGTTCGCCAGGGTGCGCGAGCCGTGCCACTTCTCGCACCAGTAGTGCAGCGCGGCCAGGTGCGCACCCATGTGCGCCGGCGCCCGGTCCAGGATCTTCAGCCACAGCTGCTCGAACTCCGACTGCGAGTAGGCCAGACCGCGCGCCACCGACAACTCGACGATGTACGGGATCGGATCGCCCGGCGCGAGCAGCGCCGCGTCGCCGCACGCCGACCTCGCCTCCTCCATGATGATCCGGAACTCGTCCGTGCCCGGCGTCGACGTACGCCACGCCTGCTGCACCAGGAACTCGGCGTGCACCGCCGCGCCGCCTGCATCCTTGGGATGCTCGGCCCGCCACACCCGCAGCCACTGACCGCCCGGCGTCTCGCTGACCCCGCCCGGCCGCTGCCGCAGCTCCAGCGAGGCCGCCCCCGCGAACGCCTGCACCCGCTGCCAGCGCAGCTCACCCGCCGCCTCCGTGCCGGCCAGCAGTTGCTGGGCCGCGCGGTAGTCGTGCGTGCGCTGCACCAGGTCCAGGACGTCCAGCAGATCCTGGTCGGGGCCGGGCATGCGGACGTCCAGCTCCTCCTCCCGCGCGAAGCCGTAGTTCGCGGGGTCGGCGGCGTCCGGGTGGCCGGCCGGGACCTGCTCGATCATGCCCCGCCTGCGCCGCAGGAAGGGCAGCAGCACGAAGCCGAGCAGGACCGCCGCCATCAGGACCCAGAGAATCTCCATGCCACAAGGGTTCCAGACGCCGCCGACAAATGGCGAACCGGTCACCGGACCTGTGGATAACTCCGCGCAGGTTGCCGCCGCAGGTTGCCGACGCCGGTCACGCCGCGAGCCGCTCTCACGGCAGCGTCCCCGCGCCCCGCGACAGCGTCCCGCGCTCCCGCGCCCTCCTTCCGGCAGCGCCCCTACGAACCCGCCCCGCGAACCCACCCCCCACCGAGGGAAAACCCCGCAGTACCCCACCTCACGCCCCGCCGTCCGTCATCCGTTCCGCGAGCGCACTACGCTCGGGACCCATGAGCGACAGGCACATCAGTCAGCACTTCGAGACCCTCGCGATCCACGCGGGCAACACCGCCGACCCCCTCACCGGTGCGGTCGTCCCGCCGATCTACCAGGTCTCGACCTACAAGCAGGACGGCGTCGGGGGCCTGCGCGGTGGCTATGAGTACAGCCGCAGCGCCAACCCCACCCGGACCGCCCTGGAAGAGAACCTCGCGGCCCTCGAGGGCGGCCGCCGCGGTCTCGCGTTCGCGTCCGGACTGGCGGCCGAGGACTGCCTGTTGCGTACGCTGCTCAGCCCCGGTGACCACGTGGTCATCCCCAACGACGCGTACGGCGGCACGTTCCGGCTGTTCGCGAAGGTCGTCGCGCGGTGGGGCGTGGAGTGGTCGGTCGCCGACACCAGCGATCCGTCCGCCGTACGGGCCGCCGTCACCCCGAAGACCAAGGCCGTGTGGGTGGAGACCCCCTCCAACCCGCTGCTCGGCATCACCGACATCGCCGCCGTCGCGCAGATCGCGCGGGACGCGGGCGCGAAGCTCGTCGTCGACAACACCTTCGCCACGCCGTACCTCCAGCAGCCGCTGGCCCTCGGCGCGGACGTCGTCGTGCACTCCCTGACCAAGTACATGGGCGGTCACTCGGACGTCGTCGGCGGCGCGCTGGTCACCGCCGACGAGACGCTCGGCGAGGAGTTGGCGTACCACCAGAACGCGATGGGCGCGGTCGCCGGGCCCTTCGACTCCTGGCTGGTGCTGCGTGGCGCCAAGACGCTGTCGGTGCGCATGGACCGGCACAGCGAGAACGCCACGAAGGTCGCCGACATGCTCGGCCGGCACGCGCGCGTGACGAACGTGCTGTACCCGGGCCTGCCCGAGCACCCCGGCCACGAGGTCGCCGCCAAGCAGATGCGGGCGTTCGGCGGCATGGTGTCGTTCCAGGTCGCGGGCGGCGAGGAGGCGGCCGTCGAGGTCTGCAACCGTGCCAAGGTGTTCACGCTGGGCGAGTCCCTGGGCGGCGTCGAGTCCCTGATCGAGCACCCCGGCCGCATGACGCACGCGTCCGTGGCCGGCTCGGCCCTGGAGGTGCCCGCCGATCTCGTACGCCTCTCCGTGGGCATCGAGAACATCGACGACCTGCTGGGGGATCTGCAGCAGGCGCTCGGATAGCAGGTCGGGCCGGGCCGGCGCGCGGCCCGGTCGATCGGCCGCCCGTTCACCGGCCCTGTTCACCACCCCGTCAGCGGTGGAGTCGTCTCCGAAGGCGGCTCCACCCACGGGCGGGCCACCATGGCCCACACGAAGAACGCGACCGCCGCCGAGCACAGCAGCAGCCAGAACAGCCGTCGGGCGACGGTCCTGCGGCGCAGCATGCGACCGCCGCGGCGCATCACCTCCGGATACAGCTCCGGCGGCACCGGGGGCGGGGTCTGCTCCATGACCCGCCGTACGGAGGCCTCACGTTGGGCCCGGTTCATGGGAGTCTCCCGTCGCCGCTGTCCCTCATGAGGACACCACCTTCGCCGGACCGACCGTCGGTGCCGGCCCCCGCGGCGGATGCAGCATCGTCGCCGTCGCCCGGTCGCAGATCGTGCGGACGCGTTCCGTCGGCAGGCCGAGCAGGGCCGCCGTCTGGGCCTCGGCGACGCCCTCGTACAGCCTGAGGACGAGGATCAGGCGTTCCTGCGGCGCGAGTACGGCGAGGGCGCTGTCGGGGTGCGGGCGGGCGCGGCCGAAGGCGCCGTACTGGTGCCAGGCCGCGCGGGCGAAACGGGTGGCGAGGTACTGGCGGGTGTGGTCGTAGGGGTCCTCGCCGCGCAACCGGTGCCAGCGCGCGTACGTGTGCGCGAGGGCGAGCGTCAGCAGGCGCCGCGCGCGCGGGTTGTCGTCGGGCGCCTCCGCCGTGAGCAGCGTGGCGGCATGCAGGAGCCGCCCTGCCGCGCCCGCGACGAATGCCTCGAACTCCCGGGCCCGGCGGGCGCCTTGGGACGCCTGCCGTTGTCGCACCGCGCCTCCCGCCCTGACGCGACCCTGAGGACAGGGGCCCGGTCGCCTACGGGATGCCGACCCGCCTGCGACGGGACCCGGTCTCATATGAGGCCAGCGGTGGCCCATCGGTCAAGGGCTCGGCGGACACCCGCGTGATCCGGAGGAAACCGTGCGGCACGCGCGCGAGGACGTCACGCCTCCGACGGGCCGTCCGCGCCCGGGAGGCCCTGCGTCGCCATACGGGTGGAGAGCGCGGTGTTGAAGCGCGTGAGGAGCGTGCAGAACGCCTCGCGCTCCTCCGGTGCCCAGTCGTGTGTCAGCTCGGCCATCAACTGACGCCTGGAGGACCGTACTTCGTCCAGCCGCGCCAGCCCGCGCGGGGAGAGCTGGAGCACCACGGCACGCCCGTCCTCGGGGTGCGAGGTCCGCTTGACCAGCCCGGTGTCGACGAGCGGAGCCACCTGCCGGGTGACCGTCGACGAGTCGATGCCCATGCTCGCGGCGAGTGCCTTGACGCCCATGGGCCCCTCCTTGTCGAGGCGGTTGAGCAGCAGATACGCGGCGCGGTCCATGGAGTTGCGCACCTGCCCGACCCCACCGAGCCGGGTCTGTTCGGCACGGCGGGCGAAGACCGCCACCTCGTGCTGCAACGTGTCGAGGAGACCGATGTCACCGACGGTCGTCATGTCCATCGACATTTCAGGTGTTGTGGGCATGGCCGGAGGCTCGCTTCATGAAAGGGGCGCTGGATTGGGGGACAGAGTACGCGGCCGGGACGCGGGTCGTACCGGCGCTGCGCAAACCAGTCTCGGAGGTTGGTCACAGAGACGGCGTGAGGCTGTGAACTGCGATGCTTGAGTCATGAGCTACAGCACGGCTGACTCCTTTCGGCCCGTGACCCTCGACGATGTGCGCGGCGCCCAGAAGATGCTCACGGGCGTGGCGCGGGTGACGGCGATGGAGGGGAGCAGGCACCTGTCCCAACTGGTGGGCGCCCCGGTGCACCTCAAGTGCGAGAACCTCCAGCGGACCGGATCCTTCAAGCTGCGCGGCGCCTACGTGCGGATCGCCGGGCTGCTGCCCGAGGAGCGGGCCGCCGGGGTGGTCGCGGCGAGCGCCGGCAACCACGCGCAGGGCGTCGCCCTCGCGTCCGCCCTGCTCGGCGTGCGCGCGACGGTGTTCATGCCGAAGGGCGCCCCGCTGCCCAAGATCAGCGCCACGCGTGAGTACGGCGCCGAGGTGCGCCTGCACGGGCACGTGGTCGACGAGACGCTCGCCGCCGCCCAGGCGTACGCGGCCGAGACGGGCGCGGTGTTCATCCACCCCTTCGACCACCCCGACGTCATCGCCGGTCAGGGCACCGTCGGCCTGGAGATCCTGGACCAGTGCCCGGAGGTGCGCACGATCGTCGTCGGGATCGGCGGCGGAGGCCTGGTGGCCGGGCTCGCGGTGGCGGTGAAGGCCCTGCGACCCGACGTGCGGATCGTGGGCGTGCAGGCGGCGGGCGCGGCGGCGTACCCGCCCTCGCTCACGGCCGGCTGCCCGGTGTCGATCGAGCAGCCCGCGACCATGGCCGACGGCATCAAGGTCGGGCGTCCCGGCGAGGTGCCGTTCGGGATCGTCCGCGATCTGGTGGACGAGGTCCGCACGGTCACCGAGGACGAGCTGTCCGCCGCGCTGCTGCTCTGCCTCGAGCGGGCCAAGCTGGTCGTCGAACCGGCCGGCGCCAGCCCGGTCGCGGCGCTGCTGAGCGATCCGCGCGGCTTCGAGGGACCGGTCGTCGCGCTGCTGTCCGGCGGCAACGTCGACCCGCTGCTGCTCCAGCGCATCCTGCGCCACGGCATGGCCGCGCAGGGCCGCTACCTGGCCGTACGTCTGCGTCTGACGGACCGTCCCGGCGCCCTCGCCTCGCTTCTCGGGGCGTTGTCAGTGGTGGACGCTAACGTCCTCGATGTGAGTCACGTACGGACCGATCCCCGGCTCGGGCTCACGGAGGCGGAGGTCGAGCTGCACCTGGAGACGAAGGGGCCCGAGCACTGCGCCGAGGTCGGCCGGACCCTGCGCGAGGCGGGTTACACGGTCATCGACTGAGGCCGCCTCAAGCGGAACGCTCGGTTCATCAATCCTTCGTCACTCGATCGGGGAAATCCCGTTGAGAGACGCGATACATCGCGTTATGGTGTGTCTCGTGTCGGCCATCAGGCGGAACGAAAAACGCAAAACTAGGCTTCTCGAAGAATCCCCGACGACGTGGAGACTGATATGCCAGGCGCCATCTATGCCGAAGGCCTGGTCAAGACCTTCGGAGACGTAAAGGCACTGGACGGCGTCGACCTCGATGTCCCCGAGGGCACGGTCCTCGGCCTGCTCGGGCCCAACGGCGCGGGCAAGACGACGACGGTCCGCTGCCTGACCACCCTGCTGCGCCCCGACAGCGGCAAGGCCGTCGTCGCCGGGCTCGACGTGCTCAAGCAACCCAACGAGGTACGGCGCTCCATCGGCCTGTCCGGACAGTTCGCCGCGGTCGACGAGTACCTGACCGGCCGCGAGAACCTTCAAATGGTCGGCCAGCTCTACCAGATGAAGTCCAAGGCCGCGCGGGCCCGGGCCGACGAACTGCTCGACCAGTTCGGCCTCACGGACGCGGCCGACCGCACCGCGAAGACCTACTCCGGCGGTATGCGCCGCCGGCTCGACCTCGCGGCGGCACTCGTCCTCTCGCCGCCCGTGATGTTCATGGACGAGCCGACCACCGGCCTCGACCCGCGCAACCGCCAGATGCTGTGGGAGGTCATCAAGCAGCTCGTCTCCGGCGGTACGACCCTGCTGCTGACCACCCAGTACCTGGAAGAGGCCGACCACCTCGCGCACGACATCGCGGTCGTCGACCACGGCCGGGTGATCGCCCGCGGCACCTCCGACCAGCTCAAGGCCCGCACCGGCGGCGAGCGCGTCGAGGTCGTGGTGCACGAGCGCGACCACATCCCCACCGCCCGCGAGGTCCTGACCGGCTTCGGCAAGGGCGACGTCACCGTCGAGGACCACACCCGCAAGCTCACCGTCCCCGTCACCGGCGGCGCGAAGCTGCTCGCCGAGGTCATCCGCGAACTGGATGTGCGGGGCATCGAGATAGATGACATCGGACTGCGCCGCCCCACCCTCGACGACGTCTTCCTCTCCCTGACGGGCCACGCGGCCGAGGTCGAGGACGAGGAGAACGGCGCGAAGGCGGACGCCAAGGGTCGCAAGCAGACCGACGCCAAGGACCACAGCCGGCAGAGCAGCCCGCAGAAGGAGACCGACCAGTGAGCGCCGTCACCGAAGCCGCCCCGATCGCGGCTCCCAGCAACCCGCTCGGCCAGTCGGTCCGCGACTCGCTGGTCATGGCAAAGCGGAACTTGATTCGCATGTCCAGAATTCCCGAAATGGTAATTTTCGGGCTTATTCAGCCCATCATGTTCGTGGTGCTGTTCACCTACGTCTTCGGCGGTTCCATGCAGATCGGCGGCAGCACCAGCGCCACCGACTACAAGAACTTCCTGATGGCGGGCATCTTCGCGCAGACCGTCACCTTCGCCACCGCCAGCTCCGGTGCGGGCATCGCCGACGACATGCACAAGGGGCTCATCGACCGCTTCCGTTCGCTGCCCATGGCGCGCGGCGCGGTGCTCACCGGGCGGACGCTCGCCGACCTGGTGCAGACGGCGCTGACCCTGCTCGTCCTCGCCGTCGTCGCGCTCCTCGTCGGCTGGCGGGTGGGCTCGGACGGCGGCACGAACGCCGGCAAGGTGCTCGGCGCCTTCGGCCTGCTGCTCCTGCTCGGGTACGCGTTCACCTGGATCGGCGCCCTGATCGGCCTGTCCGTGCGGACCCCCGAGGCCGCCACCTCCGGCGGACTGATCTGGCTCTTCCCGGTCACCTTCATCTCGAACGCGTTCGTGGACACCAGCAACATGACCCCGTGGCTGCGCCATGTCGCCGAGTGGAACCCGTTCAGCGCCACCGTCCAGGCCAGCCGGGTGCTGTTCGCCAACCCGGGCCAGTCCCCGTCGGACGCCTGGCCCATGGTGCACCCGGTCTGGGCCTCGCTGATCTACTCGGCCGTGATCATCGTGATATTCCGGACCCTCGCGGTACGCAAGTACCGCTCGGCGACCGCATGACAGCGCCCCCGGCGTCGCGGGGACGCCGGGGGCTCACGTTCGGCAAAGGGCGGGTCGGCCGGGTCAGCCGTTGTACGGCTCGGCCTTGAGGATGGTCACCGAGGCCATCTTGCCGTTGGGCAGCTCGTACTGCGCGACCTCGCCGACCTTGTGGCCGATCACGCCGGAGCCCAGCGGGGACTGCGGCGAGTAGGTCTCCACGTCCGAGCTCGCGTACTCGCGCGAGGCGAGCAGGAAGGTCGTGGTGTCGTCCTCGTCACCGTCGAAGGCGATCGTCACGACCATGCCGGGCGCGACCGCGCCGTCCGCGGACGCCGGGGCCTCGCCGACCTTGGCCTTCTCCAGAAGCTGGGTCAGCTGGCGGATGCGGAGCTCCTGCTTGCCCTGCTCCTCCTTGGCCGCGTGGTACCCGCCGTTCTCGCGCAGGTCGCCCTCCTCGCGAGCGGCCGCGATCTTCACGGTGATCTCGGCGCGCGCGGGACCAGACAGGTACTCCAGCTCGTCCTTGAGCTTGGTGTACGCCTCCTGCGTGAGCCAGGTGACGTCTTCGCTGGTCTGGGTCACAGGTGCTCCTCGTAGGTACTGGGAATACAAAGCATCGCCCTACCCAGAAGAATGTTCCTTCATGGAAGGGCGAAACCACGAGCCTAACAATTCAGCGGCGCAAGGGGGAGGACATAAACCATCAGAATCACGTCAACGCAGGTCAGGCGGTACGTATTCAGGGTGACGCCGGGCGGCGTCGGCCGGCGCCGGGGGAGAACCGGGCCGCGGTCTCAGCTCGGGTGACAGCCCAGCAGCTCGGCCGTGGTGCCCCGTGAGGTCGTGCGGAGGGTGACGACCTTGTCGATCCGGGTGGCGTGGCCGGTGAAGCGGAAGTCGGCCCGGCCCACCTCGGAGCCGTTCGCCGCCTGCGAGCGGATCGTGCAGTACCCGGTGGCGTCGGCGTCCTTGCGGACCTCCAGGTGCACCTGCACCGAGTCCGCGCCCGCGTCGAAGGCGATCACCTCGCCGCTGATCTTGCTCTCGGCGACGTAGTGGTAGGCGAAGTAGCCGATCAGGGCGAGCAGCAGGGCGCCGAGCACGGCCCCGGCGATCTTGAGCTTGTGGTCGGCGCGCTCGTCCGAGGAGCGGCCGTAGCGGCCCTCCGGCAGTCGCGTACTCGCCGTACTCATGATCGTCCTCTCGGCACCGGAATTATTCGCCCTCCGATTCGGTCACTATAGAAGCCGCCGATCGCGCCCGAAGACACCGGGGGCGCCGACTGACCAAGGATTGAGTCTTGACTGACCAGCTGCGACTGATGGCCGTGCACGCCCACCCCGACGACGAGTCGAGCAAGGGCGCGGCCACCATGGCGAAGTACGTGTCCGAGGGGGTGGACGTGCTGGTCGTGACCTGCACGGGTGGGGAGCGCGGCTCCATCCTCAATCCGAAGCTGCAGGGCGACAAGTACATCGAGGAGCACATCCACGAGGTACGCAAGAAGGAGATGGACGAGGCCCGCGAGATCCTCGGCGTCAAGCAGGAGTGGCTCGGGTTCATCGACTCCGGGCTGCCCGAGGGCGACCCGCTGCCGCCGCTGCCCGAGGGCTGCTTCGCCCTGGAGGACGTGGACAAGGCGGCCGGGGAGCTGGTGCGGAAGATCCGCGCGTTCCGTCCGCAGGTGATCACCACCTACGACGAGAACGGCGGCTACCCGCACCCCGACCACATCATGACCCACAAGATCTCGATGGTGGCGTTCGAGGGCGCGGCGGACACCGAGACCTACCCGGAGTCGGAGTTCGGCCCGGCGTACCAGCCGCAGAAGCTCTACTACAACCAGGGCTTCAACCGCCCGCGCACCGAGGCGCTGCACAACGCGCTGCTGGCGCGCGGCATGGAGTCGCCGTACGAGGACTGGCTCAAGCGCTGGAGCGAGTTCGAGCGCACGGAGCGCACGCTGACCACGCACGTTCCCTGCGCCGACTTCTTCGAGATCCGGGACAAGGCGCTGCTCGCGCACGCCACGCAGATCGACCCGGACGGCGGTTGGTTCCGGGTGCCGCTGGAGCTTCAGCGGGAGGTCTGGCCGACGGAGGAGTACGAGCTCGCGAAGTCGCTCGTGGACACCTCCCTCCCCGAGGACGACCTCTTCGCGGGCATCCGCGACAATGCCTGACATGAGCGCAAGCGTGAGCCTGGCAATGACACACCTCGTCCCCCTCGCCGAGGTGGACGAGAACAAGGTCACCCCCGGTGTCCTCGGCTTCATCGTCTTCGCGGTGATGGCCCTGGCGGTGTGGGCCCTGATGAAGTCGATGAGCAAGCACATGGGCAAGGTCGACTTCAAGGAGACGTCAGCCTCCGGCGAGGAGGCGGACCCGACCACGGCCGAGGCCTCGCCGGCTGGGGCGACCGGAAAGACGTCGGACAAGGCGTAGCCGCCGAGGAGCCGATGGCCCTGCCGGGCAGACGGCGGTGCGGAAACGGGACGGGACCGGTGGCAGCTGCCGCCAGACCTGCCGCCGTCCCGCCCGCGACGGCGTCGGCGGCACGGGGTCGGGCTGGCCGGGCGGGCCGGGGCAGGCCCGCCGTCGCCCTGCACCGCCCGCTCCAGCCGTCACCCGTTCACTCCTGTCAGCCGACGGCCGTCACTTCGCCGCCCCCACCGCCACCCCCATGACCTCCCGCGCATGTCGGCTCGGGACCATCCCCAATCGCCATGCCTGCCAGCCCGTCTCCAGGCTGATGCCTCGTTCCAGCAGGAGTTGGTACGTGTCGACGTAGTCGTCCAGCTTTTCGTCGCGCAGGGGGTGGCCGGTGCGGGAGAGCTGGGCGAGGTCCTCCTGGGCTACCGCCGTGCCGACGTCGACGCCGCCGGGGGCCGCGTACGGGAGCAGGGTGCAGCGCAGGAAGCGGGCCCAGTCCTCGCCGCGGCGGTCCGCGTACGAGGTGAAGAGGGCGATCGCCTCGTCGCACAGGGCCAGGGCCTGCTGGGTGCGGTTGTTGCCGGCGTCCACGACGACCAGTTCCAGGCAGGTCCAGGCCTCGCCGTGGGTGACGCCGATGCGCTGGAAGTCGGCGCGGGCGTCGACCAGGAGCTGGCGGGCGAAGCCGGAGTTGCGCAACGAGCCGGTCTGGGCGGCCCGTTGGTCGCGGGTGACGCGGGCCGAGTGGTGGCGGGCGCAGGCCAGGCCGTAGACGTCCCGCATCCGGGAGAACATCGTGCGGGAGCGCTCCAGTTCGCGCACCGCCCGGTCCAGGTCGCCCGATTCCTCCAGGGCCTGGCCCAGGTAGTAGACCGTCCATGCCTCACCGCGCGCGTCCTCGTTGTCGCGGTGCCGGGCGGCCGCCTGGCGCAGGCCCTCCACCGCGGGGGACGGGTCGCCGTCGACCAGCCGGGCCCGGGCCAGTTGAGTCAGCGCCCAGGCCTCGCCGCGGGCGTCGCGGGTGCGGCCGTACCGGTCGAGGGCCGCGTGCAGTTCGGTCTCCGCGCGCGGTACGTCGCCCATGCGCAGGGCGAGTTGGCCGAGCTGGAAGTGGGCCCAGGCCTCGCCGTGCACGGACTCGCCGGCGCGGTGCAGGACCAGGGACTCGGTCAGCAGCCGCATCGCCTCGGCGACCTGGCCGCGGTCGCGTTCCACCGCCGCCAGCGCGTGCATCGTCCAGGCGCGGTCGGTCGCGAGTTCGGCGGGTGCCTGGAGGGCGAGTGCCTCGCGGAGCTTGGCGGCGGCCTCGGTGAGGTTGCCCTGGTGGTGCAGGGTGATGCCGAGCGAGCACAGGGCGCGGGCCGCGCCCGCGTCGTGATGGGCCTCCATGTAGAGGTCGACGACGGAGGCGAGCGTGGTCCGCGCCTTGTCGAGTTCGCCGAGCTGACGGGCCGCGATGCCCGTGCGCCACTGCACCGAGCGGACCAGCAGCCCCTGGTCCACGGCCTGCGCCAGGTCGCTGATCTCGCCCAGGCGGTAGAGGTCGCCGCGCAGCAGGCAGTAGTCGCACAGGGCGCCGAGCAGGTTCAGCACCGCCCCCTGGTCCACGCCCTCCGCGTGCCGCAGCGTCGAGGTGATGAAGCTCGACTCGTCGTCCAGCCAGCGCAGCGCCTCGTCCAGGGACGTGAAGCCGTGCGGGCTGAAGCGGTCCGAGCGGGTCGACATGTTGCCGTCGACCAGCCGCAGCACCGAGTCCGCGAGGTCGGCGTAGCTCACGATCAACCGTTCCTGCGCCGCCGTGCGTTCGGCCTGTTCCTCCTCGTCCAGGAGGCGGGCGTGGGCGAAGGCGCGGACGAGGTCGTGCAGGCGGTAGCGGTCGCCGCGCACATGGTCGATCAGGCCCGCGCGGGAGAGCGCGGTCAAGTGACGTTTCGCCTCCGACTGGTCGGTCGCCAGCAGCGAGGCGGCCGCGGCGGCACCGAGCGAGGCGCGCCCCGCCAGGGCCAGTCGGCGCAGCAGCCGGCGGGCGGGGTCCGACTGGTCGGTGTAGCGCAGCCACAGCACCCGCTCGACCGGTTCGACGGGGCCGTACGCCCCCAGATCCGTGGCGAGTTGGCGCGGTGAGCGCGGGCCGAGGGAGGAGCCCGCGATGCTCAGGGCCAGCGGCAGCCCGCCGCACAACTCCCTGATCAGGTCCGCCGATTCGGCGTCGTAGGGACCCGAACTGTCCTGTGCCGCCGACTCCAGCAGCTCCTCCGCGCCGGCCGGGTCGAGGGCCTGGACCGGCAGTTGGTGCACCCGGGCCGGCAGGTCGGCGGGCAGTTCCATCGGGTGCTCGGCGGTGACCAGGACCAGACTGTCGGAGCGCTCGGGGACGAGGGTGCGGACCTGCTCCAGGTCCGAGGCGTCGTCCAGCACGATCGTCACCGCGGTGCCGGTCAGATGCTGGTGGTACAGCTCGCTCAGCCGCTTGACCTGCTGGTCGGGGGAGGAGCGCTCGCGGAACAGCAGTTGTTCGCGCGGTGCGCCGAGCCGGTTCAGCAGGTGCAGCAGGGCGTCCCGGGTCGGCAGCGGCTGCTCCTGGCCGCCGCCGCGCAGGTCGACGACGCAGGCGCCGCGGAAGTAGTCCTTGAGGTCGTGGGTGGCGCGCACCGCGAGGGTCGTACGTCCGCTGCCGGGCGTCCCGTGCAGCACGACCACCGTCGGCAGGGTCTCGGTGCTCGCGCGCGAGGCCTGCACCCACTGCCGGATCCGGCCCATCTCCGTCCGGCGCCCCGCGAACGCGCCCGAAGGGTCGGGGAGTTGGGCGAAGGACTGGGCGAGCACACTGCGCCCGCGGGCCGCCGCGCTCTTGTCGGTGCCGCGCAGTTGCGGCCCCGGCTTCTTCTTCGGACCGGTGGACGCGGCGAGCACGCGCTGCTGGTCGAGGAACGGACGGATGCCCCGTACCTCAAGGGCGGTCAGCCACTGCAAGCGCAGCTGTTCGGCGCCGCCGGGCTGGCTCTCGGCACCCGCTCGGTGGTGCGCGGCCGGGAGATGGGAACCGGCGACCTTCACCACGGTCGCGGCGGCGCCCACCACGCCGACGGTCACGCCCGCGCCCAGCGCCGTCCCCGTGCCCGTACCGAGCGCGAGGTCCGCGACGGCCGCCGCGACCGCGGCAACGGCCGCCACCAGCAAGGGAGTTCCGGCGCCTTCGCGCGCGTACCGCTGGCCGAAGGTGAGCTTGCCGGCCGCCGCCTCCTCCAGCGCGCGGGTGTAGGCCCCGTACTCCTCGGCGGCGGTCTCCGCCATCGCGTCGAGCGCGCCACGCGAGCGCGACAGCAGCACGCTGCCGTCGGTACGGCCGCCGGAGCGCCGCACCTCTTCCTCGACGGCCCGGGCCAACAGCCGTTCGGCGTCGGCCCGATGGCTGTCCCGCATGTCACGTCCCCCTCCGACGACAACTGCTTTCTTGGTCAAGTGTGCTGCGGACGGGGCCCGGGGGCGAGAGGGCGAGCGGTCCGCGAATCGCGGTGGAGGGTTTGTGAATTCGTTCTGTGTGCCCGCTGAGTGGTTATCGTGATCGCCGACATCGCATGGAATTGACGGGGAGAAGAGAACATGAGCGCGGACAACGGGACGCCGTACCCGCCGGCAGGTCCACCGCCGAGCCCGTACCTGGGCCCACCGACGGTTCCGCCGCAGGGGCCACCGCAGGGACCACCGCCCTCGCACCCGCCGCGCTGGGCCTGGTGGGTGGTCGGGATCGTCATCCCGGTCGTGGGCATCATCATCACGATCCTGGTGGGCCGGCCGAACTCGTCGGACGACAACGGCGACCGGAACGTGCAGTCGGGGCCCTCCACCCCCGTGCAGTCCAGTGGTGCCGGTGCGGGACAGGGCGGCGGCAAGACGCAGAGCAGCCCGCCGCCGGCGGCCGACGCGGAGAAGTGGCAGAAGGTCTACGGGCCCGCCAAGGTGACGGCCGAGAAGAGCATCGCGGGGACGTACGTCGAGCTGGACACCCCGAAAAAACCCCTTGTGCTGAACGGCGGAGGCGACGGCGCGGACCTCGTCTTCGGGTCGGCGAACGGCGACCCGTCGATCAACCTCCCCGCCAGCGCGAACAACCTGGCTCCGTTGCCCGACACCGGCAGCGCCCCCACGGCCGAGGCATGCGCGGAGAGCGTGGACCGCAACGGCAGCTACAGCGCGTCACCCGTGAAGCGGGGCGAACAGTACTGTCTGCTGACCGGCGAGGGCCGCATCGCCTACCTCAAGGTCGTCACGATGCCGGACGGCGGCGTCGGCGGCGGAATCCTCGACGTGACCGTCTGGCAGACGCCTGCCGCGTGACCCGGGGGGTCCTGCGGCAGGATGGACACCATGCCGAACCGACTGGCCCATGAGACGTCGCCGTACCTCCTCCAGCACGCGGACAACCCCGTCGACTGGTGGCCGTGGTCGGCCGAGGCCTTCGAGGAGGCCCGCAAGACCGGGAAACCGGTCCTGCTGAGCGTCGGGTACAGCAGCTGCCACTGGTGCCACGTCATGGCGCACGAGTCCTTCGAGGACCGGGCCACCGCCGAATACCTGAACGAGCACTTCGTCAGCGTCAAGGTCGACCGCGAGGAACGCCCCGACGTCGACGCCGTCTACATGGAAGCCGTCCAGGCCGCCACCGGCCAGGGCGGCTGGCCCATGACCGTCTTCCTCACGCCGGAGGGCGAACCCTTCTACTTCGGTACGTACTTCCCGCCCGCGCCCCGCCAGGGCTCGCCGTCCTTCCGGCAGGTCCTGGAGGGCGTCCGCGCCGCCTGGACCGACCGGCGCGACGAGGTCGCCGAGGTGGCCGGCAAGATCGTGCGGGACCTCGCCGGGCGGGAGATCTCCTACGGCGACTCGCAGGCACCGGGCGAGGAGGAGCTGGCCGGCGCGCTGCTCGGCCTCACCCGCGAGTACGACCCGCAGCGCGGCGGATTCGGCGGGGCGCCCAAGTTCCCGCCGTCCATGGTCGTCGAGTTCCTGCTCAGGCATCACGCCCGCACGGGAGCCGAGGGCGCGTTGCAGATGGCCCAGGACACCTGCGAGCGGATGGCGCGGGGCGGGATCTACGACCAGCTCGGCGGCGGCTTCGCCCGCTACTCCGTCGACCGCGACTGGGTCGTCCCGCACTTCGAGAAGATGCTGTACGACAACGCCCTGCTGTGCCGCGTCTACGCGCACCTGTGGCGCTCCACCGGCTCCGAGCTGGCCCGCCGGGTCGCCCTGGAGACCGCCGACTTCATGGTCCGTGAACTGCGCACGAACGAGGGCGGGTTCGCCTCCGCGCTGGACGCCGACAGCGACGACGGAAGCGGGCGGCACGTCGAGGGCGCGTACTACGCCTGGACCCCGCGCCAGTTGACGGCCGTCCTCGGCGCCGAGGACGCCGAACTCGCCGCGCAGTACTTCGGCGTCACCGACGAGGGCACCTTCGAGCACGGCTCCTCGGTGCTGCAACTGCCGCAGCAGGAGGGCGTGTTCGACGCCGAGAAGGTCGAGTCGGTCAAGCGGCGGCTGCTGGACGCCCGGGCCGAGCGGCCCGCCCCCGGCCGGGACGACAAGGTCGTCGCCGCCTGGAACGGCCTGGCGATCGCCGCGCTGGCCGAGACCGGCGCCTACTTCGACCGCCCCGACCTGATCGAGGCCGCCGTCGGCGCCGCCGACCTCCTGGTCCGCCTGCACCTGGACGAGCAGGCCCGGCTCGCCCGGACCAGCAAGGACGGCCAGGTGGGCGCCAACGCGGGCGTCCTTGAGGACTACGCCGACGTCGCCGAGGGCTTCCTCGCGCTCGCGTCCGTCACGGGCGAGGGCGTGTGGCTGGAGTTCGCCGGGTTCCTGCTGGACCACGTACTGGCCCGGTTCGCCGATCCCGACAGCGGTGCGCTCTACGACACCGCCGTGGACGCCGAGCGGTTGATCCGCCGGCCGCAGGACCCCACCGACAACGCCACGCCCTCCGGCTGGACCGCCGCCGCCGGTGCTCTGCTGAGCTATGCCGCCCAGACGGGCGCCCAGCCGCACCGCGCCGCCGCCGAGAAGGCGCTCGGCGTGGTGAAGGCGCTCGGCCCGCGGGTGCCCCGGTTCATCGGCTGGGGGCTGGCGGTCGCCGAGGCGCTCCTGGACGGGCCGCGGGAGATCGCGATCGTCGGTCCGGCGCTGGACGACGAGGCGACAAGGGCCCTGCACCGCACGGCACTTCTGGGTGCCGCGCCCGGTGCGGTGGTCGCCCTCGGGGTGCCGGAGAGTGACGAGTTCCCGCTGCTGGCGGACCGCCCGCTGGTGCAGGGCGCACCGACCGCATACGTCTGTCGTAACTTCACCTGTGACGCCCCGACCACCGATGGTGACCGCTTGCGATCCCTGCTGAGCAGCTGAAACGACAGAAACGGAATGAGTGGGCACGGACCCTGTGTGGGCATTGTTCACAGGGAGGGCCCGTTGTGACGAAACGCGCTCTTCATCGAAAGCTCGTGCGCACTTCACAGATCCCCCCTAATGTCTGCACAGTGACGCGGCGGGTGTGACTCACCGTCGCGACAGGGGGTTTTGGGATCTGGGGGGATCTGTTGCTCACGTCCATTTTTGTCGCTGTCGTTTCGCTTGCCTTGTTCTGGATGGCGGCCTTCACCTTGTGGTGGCAGATGCATGCCTGGCGTACGCCGGAAGTGCTCGCCTCCACCCGCTTCAGCAGACCTGACGGCGACGAACACGTCAGCTTCTCGCTGCTGGTCCCGGCACGGCACGAACAGGCCGTCCTGGACCACACCATTCAGCGTCTGCTGGAGTCCACGCACACCGACTTCGAGATCATCGTCATCGTGGGACACGACGACCCCGAGACCACGGAGGTGGCCGCGTCGGCCGCCGAGCGCGACCCGCGCGTCCGTGTCGTCGTCGACACCCACGAGAAGAAGAACAAACCCAAGGCCATGAACACGGCGCTGCCGCACTGCCGCGGCGATGTCGTGGGGGTCTTCGACGCCGAGGACCAGGTCCATCCGGAGCTGCTCGCGCACGTCGACCACGCGTTCCGGACCACCGGCGCCGACGTCGTCCAGGGCGGTGTCCAGCTGATCAACTTCCACTCCAGCTGGTACAGCCTGCGCAACTGCCTGGAGTACTTCTTCTGGTTCCGCTCCCGGCTGCACCTGCATGCGCAGAAAGGGTTCATCCCGCTCGGCGGGAACACCGTCTTCGTCCGCACCGACGTGCTGCGCGAGGCCGACGGCTGGGACCCCAACTGCCTCGCCGAGGACTGCGACCTGGGCGTACGCCTGTCCAGCGTCGGCAAGAAGGTCGTCGTCGCCTACGACTCCGACATGGTGACCAAGGAGGAGACCCCGGGTTCGCTGATGTCGCTGCTCAAGCAGCGCACCCGCTGGAACCAGGGCTTCCTGCAGGTCTACCGGAAGAAGGACTGGAAGCAGCTGCCGGGCTTCGGGCAGCGGCTGCTGGCCCGGTACACGCTGATGACGCCGTTCCTGCAGGCGATCTCCGGCGTGATCATCCCGCTCAACGCGGCCGTCGCGCTCTTCCTCGACGTGCCCGTCGGGATCGCCTTCCTGACCTTCCTGCCACTGGTCACCGCCGCCGTCACCTTCGTCTTCGAGGTCGTCGGACTGCACGACTTCGGCAAGCAGTACGGACTGCGCGTCCGTGCCGTCCACTACCTCAAGCTGATCGTGGGCGGCCCCTTCTACCAGGTCCTCCTCGCCGGGGCCGCCATCCGCGCCGTCTGGCGCGAGCAACGCGGCCGCAACGACTGGGAGTTGACCAGCCATGTCGGCGCACATCTGACCCACGCCGAAGCGAACCGTGACCTCCGAGAGGATGTCCCTGCGTGACCTCCACCCTTCCCGCGGTGACCACGACGAAGGTCCCCGCGCAGCGCCAGCCTGCGCCGGAAACCGGTTCGGCCCGTCGGACATCCCTGCCGGCCCGACTGCGTTCCTCCCGATCCGACCTCCTCCTGTGCGGCGCGCTCCTCGTGGCGATCCTCGTCGTGCAGGGCTGGAACATCGCCGACTACCCGACGCTCAGCGACGACGAGGGCACCTATCTCGCCCAGGCCTGGGCGGTCCAGCAGGGCAAGGGCCTGGCCCACTACACCTACTGGTACGACCATCCCCCGCTCGGCTGGATCCAGTTGGCGCTGCTGACCTGGATCCCCTCGCTGCTCAGCCCCGAGTCGATGACCGTGGGCAGCATGCGCGTGGTGATGCTGCTGATCAGCGCGATCAGCGCGGTCCTCGTCTACATCCTGGCCCGCCGTCTGTCGCTGCCCCGCTGGGCCGCCGGCCTCGCCATGGTCCTGTTCGGGCTCTCGCCGCTCTCGGTCGTCCTGCAGCGCGAGATCTTCCTCGACAACATCGCGGTGATGTGGACGCTGCTGGCGTTCACCCTCGCCGCCTCCCCGAGCCGTCATCTGTGGCACCACTTCGGCGCGGGCCTCGCGGCGGCCACGGCGGTGCTCACCAAGGAGACGATGCTCGTCATCCTCCCCGCGGTGTTCCTCACCATGTGGCGCCACAGCCACCGCGACACCCGCAAGTTCGCCCTCACCGGCGCCATCACCGCCTGCGTCCTGATCGGCTTCGCCTACCCCCTGTTCGCCCTGCTCAAGGGCGAGTTGATACCCGGCGGCGGGCACGTCTCCCTGTGGGACGGCGTCAAGTACCAGATGACCAGGCCGGGTTCGGGCTTCATCCTGGACAGCGCGTCCGGTTCGCACGGCGTGCTCCGGTCCTGGCTCTACTACGACCGGGTCCTGCCGCTCGGCGGTCTGGCCGGCGCGCTCCTGCTGCTGGCCACCTGGCGCTGGTCGGTCACCGCCCGCTCACTGGCCGGACCCGCCCTGACGGTCGGCATCCTGGCCCTGCTCGCGCTGCGCCCCAACGGCTACCTGCCCGCGATGTACGTCATCCAGGCACTGCCCTTCCTCGCCCTGGTCCTCGCCGGCGGCACCGCGTCCGTAGCCCACGCCGTGCTGCGCAGATGGCGGGCCGAGGGCGAGGGCCGCTATGTCACCGGCGGCCGGTACGCCCTCGCGGCCGTGCTCGCGGTCGCCGCGGGCGCGTACGTCGTCCCGCGCTGGTACGACGGCGACCACACCGCGGTGACCGCCGACGCCAACGCCCCCTACCGGGCCGCCTCCAAGTGGCTGGCCTCCGAGGTCGAGGACCCCGAGGGCACCCGGGTCCTGGTCGACGACGCGCTCTGGCTGGACCTGGTGCACCAGGGGTACCAGCCCGGGCTCGGGGTCATCTGGTTCTACAAGGCCGACCTCGACCCGGCCGTGACCAAGACGATGCCGCACGGCTGGAAGGACATCGACTACGTCGTCGCCTCCCCGACCGTGCGGCGAGACGCGGTGGACCTGCCCAACGTCAAGGCCGCCATCGAACACTCCACCCCGGTCGCCACCTTCGGCACCGGGGACGACCGCATCGAGATCCGCCAGATCCAGACGGCCTCCGGAGGCGCCCGATGACGCACGAATACACCGCCCCCGGCGAACTCAACGATCCCGCCGTACGCGCGGCCGAAGTCGCCGAGCCCGGCGCGGTCACCATCGTCGTGCCGACGTACAACGAGTCCGCGAACGTCCGTCAACTCCTGCACCAGATCACCGAGTCGGTGCCCGCCCGGCTGCCGTGCGAGGTCGTCTTCGTGGACGACTCCACCGACGACACCCCCGAGGTCATCTACGAGGCCGCCAAGGACTGCCCCTTCCCGGTGACCGTCCTGCACCGCGAGGAGCCGGTCGGCGGGCTCGGCGGCGCGGTCGTCGAGGGCATCAAGGCGGCCGGCTCCGACTGGATCGTCGTCATGGACGGCGACTGCCAGCATCCGCCGTCCCTGGTACCGGAGTTGGTCGCCACCGGCGAGCGCTCCGGGGCCGGGCTCGTGGTCGCCTCCCGGTACATCAAGGGCGGCAGCCGGGCCGGTCTGGCCGGCAGCTACCGGGTGGCCGTCAGCCGGGTGGCCACCTGGCTGACCAAGTCCCTCTTCCCGCGCAGGCTGCGCGGGATCAGCGACCCGATGTCCGGGTTCTTCGCGATCCGCCGCAGCGACATCACCGCGGAGGCCCTCAAGCCGCTCGGCTACAAGATCCTGCTGGAGCTGGCGGTCCGCAGCCGGCCCCGTCAGGTCACCGAGGTGCCGTTCGTCTTCCAGGACCGGTTCGCGGGCGAGTCCAAGTCCAGTGCGCAGGAAGGTTTTCGCTTCCTGCGTCATCTGATCGGGCTGCGCACCGCCTCGCCGGTCGCCCGCATGGTGGGGTTCGGGCTGATCGGCGCGACCGGCTTCGTGCCGAACCTGGTCGGCCTGTGGGCGCTGACCAAGGTCGGCATGCACTACGTACCGGCGGAGATCCTCGCCAACCAGCTGGGTGTGGCCTGGAACTTCGTACTCATCGAGCATCTGCTCTTCCGTGACCGTCGTGGGCACCGCCGTTGGTGGGACCGTGTCGGCCGGTTCGGGCTGCTCGCCAACGCCGACCTGGTGCTGCGGATCCCGCTGATCGCGCTGTTCGTGCACCGGTTCGGGATGGGCGCGCTCGGCGCCACCGCGCTCGCGCTGGTGACGACGTTCGTCCTGCGCTTCGTGGGGACCGAGGCGCTGGTCTATCTGCCGCGCAGGGGGCGCGGGGGGAGTACCGCAGCAAGGAGAGCCGTGTGAACAGAGCGAGTCTCACCAAGAATCTCAACAGGCACCGAAGAAGGACTGCACTGGTCGGGGTGGGGGCCCTGACCGCCGGTCTGCTTCTCAGCTCGCCGCAGTCCGCCGAGGCCGCCAACCTGGTCAAGAACCCGGGCTTCGAGACGGCCGGCACCGACGACATGCCGTACTGCTGGGAGAAGTCCGGCTGGGGCGACAACGACTTCACCTTCCAGACCACGAGCGACGCGCACAGCGGGTCCAAGGCGATGAAGGTGTCGCTGACGCGTCGGGTCGAGGGCGACCGCAAGGCGCTGATCACCGAGACGACCGCGTGCGCGCCGGTGGTGAGCGCGGGCAAGCAGTACGACCTCGGGCTCTGGTACAAGTCGACGACACCGGACGCCAACGTCACCCTCTTCCGGCACGACACCACCGCCGGCTGGCAGTACTGGACCGACCTCAAGACCCTGGAGATGCAGGGGAGTTGGACCCAGGCCACGGTCCGCACACCCGAGGTCCCGGCCGGTACCGACCGGATCACCTGGGGTGTGTCGGTGTACGGCACCGGCTCGGCGACCACCGACGACTACACGATGGAGCAGGTCCCGGACGTCACCCCGCCGGCCACCTGCACGGGCACCGCGGACCAGTGCGCCAATGGCCGCTGGGACGTGCTGCCCACGCAGAACCCGGTGCGCTCGATGCACTCCGTCGTCCTCAACAACGGCAAGGTGCTGCTGATCGCGGGCTCCGGCAACAGCGAGGAGCAGTTCAACGCGGGCACCTTCACCAGCGCCGTCTACAACCCGGCCGACGGCTCCTACAAGGTCATCCCGACGCCGAAGGACATGTTCTGCTCCGGCCACATCCAGCTGCAGGACGGCCGGGTGCTGGTGATGAGCGGCAACAAGGCGTTCCCGGCGGCGGACGGTTCGCACGGCTACGAGGGCTACAAGGACTCGTACATCTTCGATCCGGTCACCGAGACCTACAGCAAGACCAACGACCTGAACGACGGTCACTGGTACCCGTCGGCGACCGAGCTGGGCAACGGTGACGTCATCTCCTTCGGCGGGCTGCGCGAGGACTCGACCGGTTCGGTGACCGCCGAGTACTGGTCGGACGCCGAGCAGAAGTGGCTGGCGCTGTGGCAGGTCAACCAGACCTGGTCGTACTGGGGTCTGTACCCGTCGATGATCCTGATGCAGGACGGGCGGCTCTTCTACTCGGGCAGCCATGTCTTCGGCAACAACATCCCGGGCACGGGCTCGGCGATCTACGACTACAACGCCAACACGGTCACGCAGGTCCCGGGGTTGCAGAGCAAGGACCAGCGGGACCAGTCGGCGAGCGTGCTGCTGCCGCCGGCGCAGGACCAGAAGGTCCTCACCATCGGTGGCGGCAACATCGACTCCAACCCGGACGGCAACCGGCTGACCGACGTCATCGACCTCAAGGCCGCCAACCCGGCCTACGTGGCCGGACCGCCGCTGCCGCAGGGCACGGTCGACCTCGGCAACGGCCCGGTGCCCGAGACCGGCAACCAGGGCAAGATGTACGTCTCCGCCGTACTGCTGCCCGACGGCAAGGTGCTGGAGACCGGCGGCGCGCTGCACAACCGGGCCAACCCCGTCTACGAGTCGTCGATCTACGACCCCGGCACCAACACCTTCGACCCGGTGGCCGCGGACCCGGAAGCCCGCGGTTACCACTCGTCGTCGTTCCTGCTGCCGGACGGCCGGGTGATGTCGACCGGTGACAACCCGGGCAACGGCACCTGGAACCACAACGTGTCGATCTACACGCCGCCGTATCTGCTCAAGGGCACGCGCCCGTCGATCACTTCGGTGATCGACACCGAGTGGACCTACGGCGACACCCAGCGGATCACGGTCGACCGGCCCATCGCCAAGGCCGAGTTGATCCGTCCGGCCGCGGTCACGCACTCCTCGGACCCCAACCAGCGGTTCGTGGATCTGCCGCTGTCGGTGGACGGCAACAACGTCGACCTGAACGTGACGAGCAACCCCAATGTGGCGCCGCCGGGTTGGTACATGCTCTTCGCGGTGGACGCCAACGGTGTGCCGTCGGTCGCCAAGTGGGTGCATCTGCAAGGTCCTTCGGCGCTGAGCGCCTCGGACGCCTCGGCGCACGTGCACTCCTTCGCCGACTCCCTGGAGGGCAAGGTCGCCGAGCCCGGCAAGAAGCGCGCCTCGCAGAAGGTCCCCGTGACCATCTCGGGCTGCGACCGGCACTACGGCTCGATCAACGTGTGCGTGCCGACGGCCTTCCCGAAGACCGTGAAGAAGACCGCCGAGGCGCGCTGCAGTTGGCTCAAGAAGAACGACTACGGCCGGCTCAAGGTCAACGGCAAGGACGACCCGCTGGGCCTGGACCGCAACAAGGACGGCCTCGCGTGCGGAAAGGGTGATGTGAAGACCGTGCTGACCAAGCGCTGACGGTCGGTACGGAACCGGAGCACGGGCTCAGTCGGTGAGCCCGTGCTCCAGCACGTTCAGGGTGCGGTCCACGAGGTCCTTGAACTCGTCCTGGTGGCCGTTCTCCGCCCAGTACAGGGACGTCTCCATCAGGCCGCCGATGATGGCCATGGCGTAGACCCGGACCTCCAGGCTGCCCGGGTCCCGGCCGGTGCGCTCGGCGATGGCCTGGCAGAGCATGTTGCCGGTGACCGACATGCTCTCCATCATCCGCGAGCGCACCGCCGGGACCTGGACCATGAGGTGGGTCCGCAGCCGGGCCACCTCGGGGTCCTCCTTGATGCCGAGGCGGATGGCCTTCTGCATGACGTACCGCAGAGTGGTCATCCAGGGCTCGTCGGCGGGCCGCTCCCGCAGTTCCTCCATGATGATCGGGTCGAACTCGTCCGTGAGGACGATGTCCTCCTTGGTGGGGAAGTAGCGGAAGACGGTCGACGGCGACACCTCGGCGCGCTCGGCGATCTGCTCGATCGTCGTCGCGTCGTACCCCTGCTCCTCGACCAGTGCGTACGTCGCGGTGCGGATCGCCTCGCGGGTCTTGATCTTCTTCCGCTCGCGCAGGCCCAGCTGGGGGCGGTCGGCGGGGCTGAAGGGGGAGGGTGCGGCCGTCATACCGCTCATTGTCCGGCATCCGCCGACGCGGTGGCCATCGCCGGGTTCCCGTCCTCCTCCTCCTTCTTCTTCTTGTCGGTGTGCCTGACCGGAGTGTTCGGCAGGAAGGCCGCGGCCAGCAGGGCGGTGCCGAGGGCCGCGACACCGCACACCAGCAGGACCAGGCCCATGCCGTGGACGTACGCGCTGTTCGCGGAGGCCACGAGGTCGGCCGAGCCCGTCTGCCGGCCGACGAGATGGGCCGCGACCACGGACTCCCCGGCGGTGTCGGCGGCCTTGGCGGGCAGCCCGGTGGTGTCGAGGCGGTCGCGGAAGCTGCTCGCCAGCAGGCTGCCGAGCAGGGCGATGCCGATCGCGGAGCCGACCTGGCGGCAGGTCATCAGCAGGCCCGAGCCGCTGCCGGCCCGGTCGCGGGGCAGTGCGCCGAGCGCGCCGTCCATCGCGGGCACGACGGAGAAGCCGAAGCCGATGCCGGTGACGCTGAGCCACAGCGCGGTGAATCCGTAGCCGGAGTCGACCGTCGTACGGCTGCCGAGGAGGGCGGAGAACGCCAGCACGACCAGACCGGCGGTCACCGCGGCCCGGGGGCCGAAGCGGGCGACGACGGGATGCGCGGCCCGGGCGGCGACGAGCAGTCCGCCCATCATCGGCAGCAGCCGCAGACCGGTGCCGAAGGCGTCGTTGCCGAGGACGGCCTGGAGGTACTGGGGCAGCACGAAGAGGAGCCCGGACAGCACGAACGTCACCATGGTCGCGGCGAGCATGTTGAAGAGGAAGCCGCGGTGGGTGAGCAACTCCATGTCCAGCATGGGCCGTTCCATCCGCCGCTCGCGCAGCACCAGCGCGGCGATGAGCACGACGGACGCGATGAGCATGCCGACGACCAGCGGGTCGCCCCAGCCGCGGGTGGGCGCCTCGATGATCGCGTAGATGAGCGCGCCGAGGCCGGACGCGGTGAGCGCGGTGGAGGCGACGTCGACCTTGGGCGAGGCGGGGTCGCGGGTCTCGGGCAGCAGGAAGACGCAGGCGGCGATGCCGATCGCGGCCATGGGCACGTTGACCAGGAAGACCGAGCCCCACCAGAAGTGGTTGAGCAGCCAGCCGCCGATGATCGGGCCGAGCGGCATGCCCAGCGCGGACGCGGCGGAGATGATGCCGACGGCCTTGGTGCGCTCGTCGGGGCCGAACAGCGAGGGCAGCACGGACATCGCGAGCGGGGTGACCAGCGCACCGCCGATGCCCATGAAGGCGCGGGCCGCGATGACCCAGTTCACGTCCGGGGCGAGCGCCCCCAGCAGCGAACCGGCCAGGAAGAGGAAGAGCCCGACGATCAGCATCCGGCGCCGGCCGAACCGGTCGCCGAGCAGACCGGCGGGGAGCATCAGCGCGGCGAAGACGATGACGTAGGCGTCGGCCATCCACTGCTGCTGGCCGGTGCTGGCGCCGAGCTCGTCGGCCATGGTGGGCAGCGCCACATTGAGGATCGTGGTGTCGAAGCCGAGCGTGAGCAGGCCGGCGACGAGGGCCGCCAGGGCCCACCAGCGGCGTGGATCGGGAGTCGAGGGAGCTGGAGTGGAAGTAGCCATGAAATGAGAGTAGCTCTCAAAAGATGGCTGATGTCAACAGGGAGTGGCTTTCAGATCATGGCGAGGCGTGCCGGGGTGCACGAAAAATGGCCACGGCTGGGGAGCCGTGGCCATAAAGGAGCGGGTGTCTCAGGTGTTACCCGTGCTGGTACGCCACCAGGGAGATGCCGACGTAGTGCGTGAGGAAGGCCGCCACGGTGAGCGAGTGGAAGACCTCGTGGAAGCCGAACCAGCGCGGGGACGGGTTCGGGCGCTTGATGCCGTAGATCACGCCGCCCGCGCTGTAGAGGAGGCCGCCGACGATCACCAGGACGAGGACCGCGATGCCGCCGGTGCGCATGAAGTCGGGCAGGAAGAAGACGGCCGCCCAGCCCATCGCGATGTAGCAGGGGGTGTAGAGCCAGCGCGGGGCGCCGACCCAGAAGACCCGGAAGATGATGCCGGCCGCGGCCGCGGCCCAGATGCCCCACAGCAGCACCTGACCCTTGGCGCCCGGCAGGAGCAGCATCGTCAGCGGGGTGTAGGTGCCGGCGATGATCAGGAAGATGTTGGCGTGATCCAGTCTGCGCAGGATGCCGTCCATGCGGGGCGACCAGTTGCCCCGGTGGTACAGCGCGCTCACGCCGAACAGCAGGCAGGCCGTCAGCACGAAGATCCCGCACGCGATCCGGCCTCTTGAGGAGTCCGCGAGCGCGGTCAGCACCAGGCCCGAGACGAGCACGGCCGGGAACATGCCGAGGTGCAACCAGCCGCGCAGCTTGGGCTTCACGTGGTCGGGCAGGGAGAGCGCCTCGGCGACGCGGCCGGCGGCCGTCGTTTCCGTGTGCGCGTCGGGGACGGACGCAGTCATGCCCGGCATCGTACCTACGGACCCGTAAGTTACGTGTCAGTAGGAGCTGAGGAACAGCCAAGAGTGGCCATCCTCTCACGGGAGTTGATGGTCCGTACCGCCGCGCAAAAGAACCGTTGGGTGAACCCAACGTGCACGTAAAGACACGCTCGGAAACACGGAGATGCGTGGCGATCCTCACTCCGCTCATCCGTGAGGCCCTATGGACATATGGGCGCGCGCGTCGGATGATCAAATGAGTGCGGTCGGCACCGGATGAGCGCTGAAGATCAGCCGTGCAGCATCCGGGCCGCAGCCCCCACGGGGCCTCCAACAAAAAATCCCTCAATTAGGAGCAATCGTGGCGCGCGACATCGCGGCTCCCCCCGTCATCCCCACAAAGCACCCAGAACTGATCTCGTGGGTGAACGAGATCGCCGAACTGACCCAGCCGGACAGCGTGGTCTGGTGTGACGGATCCGAAGCCGAGTACGAGCGACTGTGCGAAGAGCTCGTCGAAAAGGGCACCTTCAAGAAGCTCGACCCGATCAAGCGCCCCAACTCCTACTACGCCGCCTCCGACCCGACCGATGTCGCGCGGGTCGAGGACCGGACGTTCATCTGCTCCGAGAAGGAAGAGGACGCGGGCCCGACCAACCACTGGAAGGCGCCGGCGGAAATGCGGCGGATCTTCTCGGGGGAGAAGGGCGAGGGGGGCGTTTTCCGTGGCTCCATGAAGGGCCGGACGATGTACGTCGTCCCCTTCTGCATGGGCCCCCTCGGCTCGGACCTCTCCGCGATCGGCGTCGAGATCACCGACTCCGCCTACGTCGCCGTCTCCATGCGGACCATGACCCGCATGGGACAGCCCGTCCTGGACGAACTCGGCGAGGACGGCTTCTTCGTGCGTGCTGTGCACACGCTCGGAGCGCCGCTGGCCGAGGGCGAGGCCGACGTGCCCTGGCCGTGCAACTCCACCAAGTACATCTCGCACTTCCCCGAGAGCCGCGAGATCTGGTCCTACGGCTTCCCCGCGGTCGGCGTCATCCTCGGTCGGTCCGCCGTGCCTGGCGAAGTGTTGGCGACCGCGATGCCCATCTTCAGCTCACCGCCCCCGGATCCGGGGCTGT
>NZ_JBSFLV010000048.1:0-68836 GCF_053599215.1 Streptomyces sp. NPDC001002
TGCGCATCCCGACCCTGCTGTTCGTGAACAAGATCGACCGGCGCGGGGCCCGCCAGGACGGTGTGCTGCGCGAGATCGCCGACCGGCTCACACCGTCGGCACCCTTTTCGATGGCCTTGTGCGCGAACTCGTTGCTGATGACGTCGTGGAGCACGACGCCTCCGTAGGAGTGCACGGCCTCGTTGATCTCCGGCCGCGCACCGAGCGACGTGATGACGATCGGCACCTGGTGCTTCACGATCACGTCCATGTCGTGATCGAGGCGGTCGTTGGAGCGGTGCACGATCTGGTTCACCGCGAAGGGGGCGACGACGGCCTGCGGGTGCGCGGCCGCGTAGGACGCGTTCTCCTCGGTGATGCGCTCGATCCAGTCGGACAGGAGCGAGGCGGGCCGAGCGTTGAGGGCCGGAAACGAACCGATGATCCCGGCCTGGCACTGGGCGATGACCAGCTCGGGGCCGGAGGCGATGAACAGCGGCGAGCCCACGACGGGAAGCGTGAGGGGCAGGGAGAGAACAGGGGGCAACGGCATGACGAGTCCTTCAGGGGGTTGGGGTCAGCCCTGTGGAGGGCTCGGCACTCTGCGTCGGCCGTCGGGTTCCGGGCGCAGGTGCGGACTGACAATGTGGATCATGAGGGGTCCCGGGCCGCACACAGAGTCCTCCGTCCACGGTCCTGTACGGATCAGGCCGTACCGCTGGCCGCGGTGTGCTCGGCGTACATCGCCTCGATCTGCGTGGCGTAGTGCTCATGGATCGGCCCGCGGCGCGTCTTGCGGGTGTGGGTGACGAACTCACTGCCGGGCTGCCAGTCCTCGGCCAACACGATGTGGGCACGGACCTGTTCGGGCCGGGACAGGACGGCGTTCGCCGCGGTCAACCCCGTCTCGATTGCCGCACGGACCACGAGATGCCGGCACAGTTCGGCAGGTTCTCCGTCCAGACCGTGGCGTACAGCAAAGGCTGTGACCGCATCGGGATCGGGCACCAGCAGCGCGGTCACGAAGGGGCGGGCATCGCCGATCACCACCGCGTGCGCGAGCAGCGGGGAGTGGGAGAGGACGGCTCCCTCGATGGCGGCCGGCGACAGGTTCTTGCCGCCCGTGCTGATCATCAGGTCCTTCTTGCGGTCCACCAGGGTGATCGCGCCGTCCGGGTCGATGGTGGCGACATCGCCGGTCCGCAGCCAGCCCCCGGCGGTGAACGCGGCGGCGGTCCTCTCGGGGGCGCCTCGGTATCCGCGCATGACGATCTCGCCGCGGACCAGCAGCTCGCCGTCCTCGGCGATCGACGCTTCCACTCCCGACACCAGACGGCCCACCGAAGCCACGGGGGCCTCACCGGGAGGCGAGTAGGTCACCATCCCCGACAGCTCGGACATGCCGAGGCCACTGCTCACCGGGATGCCCAGGCCGCGCAGGTTCAGCAGCAGGTTCGACGCGATCGGCGCGGCACCCGAGGCCGCCACCCGCAGCCGGTCCAGGCCGAACCGCTCCCGCAGCGGTGCCAGCACCTCGGAGTCCAACGCCGCCCAGCGGTCGGCGAGTTCGGCGGTGAGCCGGCCGTCCTCGGCGGCCTCGGCGTAACGCAGACCGAGACCGGGGGCCCCGGACAGCGCCTGTCGGCGTGCCTCGTCGGGTTCACGTTCTGCGGCCTGCTCCAGTGCCGCTCGCAGGCCGTTGTAGAGGCGTTGCCAGATCTGCGGCACCGCTCCGAAGACCTGAGGATGGACGTCGGCCAGGGCGGCGGCGATGTCACGGGGCTTGCCGACGGTCGTCAGCTCGGTTCCCGCGGTCATCTGCGTGTAGTGCGAGGACCAGCGGTCGGCCATGTGCGCGGAGGGCAGGAAGGAGATCATCCGGTCGAAGGCGGTGATACCGAGCCGCTCGTTCGAGGCCGCGCACAGGGCGAGTTCGGCCTGGTGCGTGATCTCGACGCCCTTGGGCTGCCCGGTCGTACCGGAGGTGTAGATCAGCGTGAGTACGTCGTCCGGACGCACCGAGCCCCAGATCGCCTCGAAGTCGAAGCCCGGCACCGTGCGGGCGGAGACGTCGTCCAGGGACAGGGTCCCGGGGAAGGCGCCGTCGACGGTGACGACCGTCGCGTCCACCGCGCGAGCGGGACGGTCGAGCACGGCCAGGAAGCACTCCTCCGTGATCACCACACGGGCCCGCGAGTCCCTGAGCAGATGCGCGACCTGCTGGGGCGAGGAGGTGTTGTAGACCGAGAACGGGATCGCCCCCAGATGGAGGAGGGCCGTGTCGGCGACGTGGAACTCGGGCCGGTTGCGCAGCATGAGCGCGACCGTGTCGCCGCGGCGCACACCGAGAGCCGTCAGCCCCTCGGCAAGTGCCCGGACGCGGTCGGCGTACTCCGACCAGAGCAGGGTCTTCGTGTCTCCGACGGTACGCAGGGCGACCTGGCCGGCCTGGCGCGCGGCGGTCCGCTGGAACGCCTCACAGAACGTCCGGGGTTTGGTCGGCATCACCAGGCAGCTCCTTCGCTGTAGGGGAACGGGCTTGTCTCGTGCGGGCGCCGAGCGAGGCGGCGGGGCCGCGGCCGTGAGACACCAGCGGACTTCTTCACGTAGCGGCGCGGCGGGCCGACTCTCCGCGACTCCCGATGTCGCGGCGCACACGCCGGGCGGCGGACGTGGCAACACTGTCGCCTCACTATTGGTGACCCGTCAATAGTAGCCGGGCAATTTCGCTCCAGTTTATTGACGGGTCGCCAATAAGAGGCGGCGGCGATACCCTGACAGCGGCCCCGTCTCGCTCACCTGCAACTCCATCGGCGGCCACGAGCTCCACGCCGACCTCGGCGCGCGCTTCCCCTCGACCCGCACCGCCTCACCGAACACGCAGGGCGTTCCGGCCCGGCGAGGGCGAGCGAGGCGCTGACCCGACGCCCGCGACCACGTACGCCCTAGACCAGGACCGTGAAAAGATGCGGCGATGACAGCCTCTTCCTCCGCCGAAGACCGGCCACGGATCCGGATGGAGCCGGAAGCCCGCCGCGGCCAGATCATCGCCTGCGCACGGCGCGCCTTCGGCGAGAAGCCCTACGGCGCGGTGTCACTGGCGGACATCGCACGCGAGGCCGGCGTCACCCGTGGCCTGGTCAACCACTACTTCGGCGGCAAGCGCGAGCTGTACCTGGAAGTGCTGCGCGAGATGGTCGCCGTGCCCGACTACGTGCTGGAGCGGCTGCCCAAGGGCACGCTGGAGGAGCGGGTGAACGGCGTCGTCGACCGCTTCCTCAGCGTCGTCGACCGCAACCGCGGCATGTGGCTCGTCACCGTCGACGCGCTGTCGCACGGCCATGACCCCGACGTCGACGCCGTCATGCGGGAGGCGGAGGAGGTGACCGTCGACCAGACCCTGCGCGCGCTCGGCATCGACCCGGGCACCGAGTCGGACGAACCGCTGCGCGGCATGTGCCGGGCGTTCGCCGCGATGACACGGTCCGCGACCAACGAGTGGCTCAACCGCGGCACCCTGAGCCGGGAACAGACGTTCACCCTCCTTGAGCGCACCCTCCTGCTGATCATCACGGAGTTCGGGCCGGAGAGCCGCGGGAAGTGACGGCACGCGGGCCGAAGTAACTCCGCGGATTTCGACGTACCCCCTGCGTACAGGACGTCCCGAGGCACGGAACCCCGCGCGCTCAGGCTCTCCCGTCGACCCTTCACGCCGCCTATTGTCGGGTCGCCAATAACGTGTTAGGTTCCGAATACGACCCCGGCGGCACCGCGAGCATCCCGCCCACGCCCGCCGCGGCGGCACCTGAGCCCGCGCACCGGTCGCGGACATGTGGAGCGCCTCGTTGCTCTGAAGCGCATCGAGGCTCCACATCGAGACCGCCCCATAACCCAGAGTCCGGCCGCAAGGGCATCGAGCCCACCGCTGTGCGGTCGCCGTGATCGCCTCGTACAACGCGGCGCCTACAGGTCTCTCCCCCGCCAACGCCCCTTCGCCGACCCGACCATCACCGCAAAGCGAGGAACGACATGACCGCGCCGACCGGCCTGCCGACGATGCAGGAGACGACGTATGACGTCGACGGAAAGAAGATCTTCGTCGCGGAGACGGGCGACGGACCACCGGTGGTGATGCTGCACGGCGGCGGCCCCGGCGCCGCCGGTGTCTCCAACTACACGCGCAACATCGCCGCGTTGGCCGAGAGGTACCGGGTCATCGTGCCCGACATGCCCGGCTACGGCCGCAGCAGCAAGGGCGTCGACAGCGCCGACCCCGTCGGGTACCTCTCCCGCCACATCCGCGGCCTGCTGGACGAACTCGGCCTGGACAAGGCCCACTTGGTCGGCAACTCCTACGGCGGCGCCTGTGCCCTGCGCCTGGCCCTGGACACTCCCCACCGGGTCGACCGCATGCTGCTGATGGGCCCCGCCGGCATCGGCACCAGCCGCACCCTGCCCACTCGCGGCGCCAGGAGCCTGCTCGGCTACTACACCGGCGAGGGACCTTCCCGGCAGAAGCTGGAGACGTTCATCCGCGACTACCTCGTCTTCAACGCCGCCGCCGTCCCGGAATCCGCCATCGAAGACCGCTACCAGGCCAGCATCGACCCTGAGGTCGTCGCCTCTCCGCCCACCAGGCTTCCCTCCGGGCGGGGAGCACTGCGCGCCCTGTTGAAGATGGACTTCACCCGAGACCCGCGCCTGAGCCGGCTGTCCGTGCCCACCCTTGTGCTGTGGGGTGCCGAGGACAAGGTCAACCGTCCCTCCGGTGCGCGCATGCTGGCCGACCGCATGCCCAACTGCGACCTGTACATGGTGGCCAACACCGGGCACTGGGTGCAGTTCGAGCAGGCCGACCTGTTCAACCGTCTCTGCTCCGACTTCCTGGGAGGCCACCGATGAACACGTACGAGGGGCCCGACGCCCCGTCGGTCTTCGGAGCCGTCCACCTCGGCTACATGATCATCGAGACCAACCGCTTCGCCGACTGGCGCCGCTTCGGCGTCGACGCCATCGGCATGCATCACGACGAGCTCTCCCGCGACCTGATGCGCTTCCGCATCGACGACCAGGAGTGCCGCTTCCTGCTGCGGCGCGGCCCCGCCGAGGACGTCGTCACCACCGGCTGGCACATCGACGACCACGTCTCGTTCGAACAGATCGAGGCCCGCATACGCGCCCACGGCGTGCCCCTCGTCGTCGGAACCGACGAGGAAGCCGCCCTGCGCGGCGTCGAACGCCTGCTGCGCTTCCCGGGACCCAAGGGCATCACGCAGGAGATCTACACCACCCCGGTGAAGTCCGCCGAGCCCCTGCGCATGCTCGCCTCCGGTTTCGTCACCGGCGATGCCGGCATCGGACACATCGCCCTGACCTCCACCAGGCCGACGCAGATCCGCAGTTACTTCAACACCGTCTTCGACGCCCGCCTGAGCGACTACATCGACGAGACCATGAGCGGCCTCAAAGTCAAGATCCGCTTCCTGCGCGTCAACGAACGCCACCACACCATCGCGGTGGGCAACGCCCTCCGGCTGCCGATCGACCCGATCCGCACCCGTGTGCAGCACCTCAACATCCAGGCCGCCACCCTCGACGACGTCGCCCAGAGCTATCAGCGCGTCCACGAAATGGGCTTCGGCTCACTGACCGTCGGCCAGCACACCAACGACCGTGAACTCTCCTACTACGCCCGCACCCCCTCCGGCTTCGACTGGGAGGTCGGCTGGAACCCCATCGTCGTCGACGAAGCTACGTGGGAACCCAGCACCCATCAGGGCATCAGCATCTGGGGACACCTCCCCGTCGGCGAGACCATCCTCGACAAGCTCGCCCAGTTCCGCGTCGGCGCCCGCTCCCTGGCTCACCAGGAGAACACCGTGCCCGCCCTCAGCGGTACGGGCATCGCCGACGACTGAGACGCCATGCCACCGGCGCGGGCCGCCCCACGGCCGCGCCGAGGGCCGGAGGTGTGAGTACCCGGCCGTAAACCGTGGACGAGGACCTGTGGGGCCCGGACGGGACGGTCCCGCTCAAGGCGAGTTCACGCAGGTGGCCTTCGCCGATCACACCGCTCGGGCGTCACAGGCTGCCGAGGTCGGCCACGATCGACACCTTCGCCTCACGGACGCTGAACCTGGCGTCCACGGCGGCCTGCAGTTCGCGGATCGCGCACAGGAACTCGGTTCTCTGCCGGGTCGGCGTCGAGCGCGCGGAACACCAGCGGCAGTTCACGCCAGAAGTGGCCCCATCGCAATGCCCTTGCCCGGCACTCATCGGTCCGTCCGTGGGCGCGACTGCCGCCGTGTCACTCATCTCGGTGCCGGGGGCCGCTCACAGCGAGCGGGCGACAAGTTCCTTCATGACCTCGTTGGCTCCGCCGTAGATGCGCTGGATCCGGCCGTCGGTGAACATCCGGGCGATCGGGTACTCGGCCATGTAGCCGTAGCCGCCGTGCAGTTGGAGGCAGCGGTCCACCACCTCGGTCTGCCGGTCGGTGATCCAGTACTTGGCCATCGAGGCGGTGGCGGCGTCCAGTTCGCCGTTCAGGTGGCGCTGGACGCAGTCGTCGAGGAAGACTCGGGCCACGCGCGTGGTCGTGGCGCAGTCCGCCAACTCGAAGCGCGTGTTCTGCAGTTCGAACAGCGGCCGCCCGAAGGCCTGCCGCTCCTTGGTGTAGGCGACCGTGATGTCCACGGCGGTCTCCAGCCAGGTCAGCCCGAGCGCGGCGACCAGCAGCCGCTCCTGAGGCAGTTGCTCCATCAGCTGCGTGAAGCCGAGGCCCTCGCGGGGGCCGAGCAGGTTCGCCGCCGGGACGCGCAGTTCGTCGAAGAACAGCTCCGCGGTGTCGGTGCTGTGCTGGCCGATCTTCTTCAGCACCCGGCCGCGCTGGAACCCGGGCGTGTCCTCATCCACTTCGGCGACCAGGAGCGAGACCCCGCGGGCGCCCTGATTCGGGTCGGTCTTGGCCGCGACGATCACGAGGCCGGCGTTGTGGCCGTTGGTGATGAATGTCTTCGCGCCGCTGATCAGATACTCGTCACCCGCGCGGACCGCCCGGGTCTGGATGCCCTGGAGGTCGGATCCGGTACCCGGTTCGGTCATGGCGATCGCGCCGAGCAGTTCGCCGCTCGCCATCCGGGGCAGCCAGCGACGCTTGTGTTCCTCGGTGCCGTAGGCGTTGAGGTAGTGGGCCACGATGCCGGAGTGGACGGTCGTGGGCATGGCCCCCGCGCCCGCTTTCATCTGCTCCTCGATCAGCACGATCTCGTGGGCGATCGTGCCGCCGCCACCCCCGTACTCCTCCGGGATCGACACGCACAGCAGGCCCAGCTCGCCCGCCCGGCGCCACAGCTCCTTCGCGGGGAACCCCTGTCGGGCGAACTCCTCCTCGCGCGGCGCCGCCTCCTTCGTGAAGAAGGTGCGGGCCAGGTCGCGCACGGCGTCCAGCTCGTCGGTCAGCCATGGGGATCGGTATGCCGTCGTGGTCATGCGACACCCTCGCAGTCTTCGTAGTGTCCTAATGGTCATTAACTTTCTGCATCTCCTACCTTGCTGTCAAGGATGGAAGTGGATGACAATCAACCTAGGGATGATTAACAAGAGAGGCTGGAGATGTCCTCCTACCAGCAGATTCGCTATGCGCTGACCGATCGGGTGGCGACCATCACGCTCGACCGCCCCGCGGCGCGCAACGGCTACACCCTTCGCATGGCGCAGGAGCTGCGGGACGCCTTCGCGTGCGCCGACGCCGACGAGGAGATCCGGGTCGTCGTCCTCACCGGTGCCGGACGGGACTTCTGTGTCGGCGCCGACCTCTCCAAGGCCGGCTTCGACGTCGACGGAGCGGGCGCGGCGGATCTGCCGCCTCTGGAACTGGAGCCCGCCGGCAGCGTCAGCGCCCGCATGTTCGCGATGAACAAGCCCGTCATCGCCGCCCTCAACGGCGCCGCCGTGGGCGCCGGCGCGACCGTGCCGCTGGCCGCCGACTTCCGACTGGCGGCCCACGACAGCAGGTTCGGCTTCCCGTTCACCCGGCGCGGCATCGTCGCCGAAGGCGGATCCACCTGGTTCCTGCCCCGCCTGGTGGGCCTGTCCACCGCTCTCGACTGGACGCTCACCGGGCGGGTGTTCGGCGCGGAGGAGGCGCTGCACTCAGGGCTGTTGCACAGCGTCCACGAGCCCGAGGCGCTCATCGACGCGGCCCACGCACTCGCGCACGAGATCGCCGAGCACACCGCCCCGGTGGCCGTCGCGATCACCCGGCAGATGATCTATCGTCTGTCCTCGCTCGACTCACCCGACCGAGCCCACCAACTGGAGACCCAACTGGTGCGCCTCCTGACGCTCAGCCCGGACGCCGCGGAAGGTGTCACCTCGTTCCTGGAACGCCGGCCGCCGAAGTTCCCCGGCCGGATCGACGACGGTCTCCCGGACTTCCTGCCATGGGCCGGTGACAAGTGAGCCCACCCACCGGCGCGGTCTCCCGGCCAGGAAAGCCCACGCGCCGCGACCAGTTGGGGGCGATCGCCGCCGGACTCTTCGCACGCGAGGGCTACCACAACGTCTCCGTCCAGGACATCGCCGCGGCCGCCGGGCTCAGCGGGCCCGCGCTCTACCGCCACTTCCGCGGAAAGCAGGCCGTGCTCGCCCACATCCTGCTCGCCGGCCTCGACGAGGCCGGTCGAGTCCTCGACGGGTGCACCCACGACGACACAGGTCCGGAACTGCCCGAGGCCTACGCGCAGTTGGCGGCTCTCGTCGTCGCCCGGCCCGAGTTCGGCATGATCTGGCGGCGCGAGCGTCGGCACCTCGCACCCGAGGACGCCATCGAGGTGAGAAGGCGCGCGGTGCGCATCGGTACGCCATTGATCCGCGCGCTACGGAACCAGCGGCCCGAGTTGGGGTCCTCCGAGGCGTCTCTGCTCACCTGGGGGGCGCTCAGTGTCCTGGGGAGCATCTCCGACCACCGCGTCCGGCTGCCACGTGCGGCCTTCGAGGAACTCCTCACGGCCATCGCCCTGAACACCCTGGCGACCGACCTCACCGCTGCCTCCGCACCACGGCACTCCCCCGCGAGCACCCCGTCCCTGCTGGACGCCCGGCGTGAACAACTCCTCGCCGTGTCGGCCCGGCTCTTCCGGGAGCGCGGTTTCCACGCGGTGACCATGGAGCACATCGGCGCCGCGGCGGGCATGGCCGGGCCCAGCGTCTACACCCACTTCGCGGGCAAGACCGACCTGCTCCAGACCGCCGCGAGCCGGATCCGGGAACGCCTTCGGCAGAACGTCACCGCCGCGCAGGCGGCCGGGCTGCCCGCGAGCGACACTCTCGACCTGCTGGTCCTCTCCTACGTCGACACGGTGCTGGACTACCGGGACCTGGTCGCCGCCTACTTCGCCGAAGGCCACAACCTGCCCGAGCGCGACCGCACGGAGCTGCGCCGCTTCCAGCGTGCCTTCGCCGCGTACTGGGCGGAGGTGACGGGAGCGGCGGCGCCGAGCCCGGACCCGAAGGAGATTCAGGTCCGCGTCCATGCCGCGTTCGCCGTCGTCAACGACCTGGCACAGACCGGCCAGTTCACCGCTCGCCCGGCCTTGGCGGCGGAGCTTCGCGCCCTCATGCACGCGGTCCTGACCAAGCGATAGCGCCGGTCTCCCGCGCCACGGTCACCGAGCTCCAACGGACGACAAAACATGTTGGCCGGCCGCCGACGAACTGCGAGGATGCGCGTGTTTCCCGGGCGGAGGATATTTGTTCGTTTTCGTGTGTGCGGGCTGCGGCAGCGAGTTGACCACCCCGCTGTCCCAGGTCGCACTGCCGGTCCACGCTCATCAGCTGTACGGGAACGGGATCCAGCTTCCGGTACTCATGCGGTCAGGGACGTTCGCCGTGGACCCGGACGACAGCACGCCCGGGGCGAGTGTCATCGCGCCCGGTGACATCCGTGGAACCCGGCTGATTCCTGAGCGGCGCGGCACCGCCTGCTGCGGCCTCGACGGAGTCGACGGTCCCAACCTGGCCTGCGAGGCCTGTGACCTTCCCGTGGCGACCAGAGTCGACGACTGCTCGCTCTGGCAGGCGGTGTGGCTCGGCCCGGACGCCGTGCGTCGCATCCCCGTCGACGGTGTCCATGCCGCGCCCCTCTCCTGGGCGGAGCTGGCCGAGGACGGGGAGAGAACGCCCCCGTTCGAGCCGATCGCCACGTGGGGAGGACGGTTGGGGTCGAACCACTACTGGTCGTGGAGTCCGCAGTGGGAGGCGGCGGCCGGCCAGGCGCTCGCCCACCTGCTGGCCGCCTCCCAAGGGCAGCCGGTGCAGGTTCCGGCCGGTCTGACCGGGGACATCTTCCAGCGCGCGCTCGACACGCTGCTGCCCGCGGGTCCACCGAAGCGGCACGCCGTCCTGGCCGGACCGGGACGGCCCTCCCCTGCCGCGGGCGTCGACATCCTGCTCGTACCGGTCCACCCCCAGACGGGTCGGACCTGGGCCCCCGCCGGCCCGAGCGCGTCCGCATACCTGGTGCCTCTGCCGCTGGGGGTGTGGCTGTGGCTGGTCTCTCCCCAGCCCTCCTTGCCGGTCCCCGCGACGGGCCGCCTGCCCCGAGACGTCCTCCGCGACGACCCGCCCCCGCTGCTCCCCCACTGCCTGTTCCGGGCCGATCCGGGAACGTTCCGGCACACCTTGGTCCGGCTCCCGGCCGTGCGCGACCCGTGGCTGCGCACGATCCTCGAAAACCTCACGCGGGGCACCTCGGCCGGCCTTTTCTAGCTACCTCGCAAAAGGGCCTGATCAAAGCGTCAACCATCGAAATTCTGCACGATTCTGTGTGTACTGTGCTGCGCATGCCTCCCCGAGGGGACGCGGACTCGCCCCTGCCCGACTTCCCCCTGGAACCGATTCGATGATCGAATTACCGGACCTGGCCGCCGGCGGTCTCGCCCTCGGCACACTGTCCGCACTGGCCCTCGGCAGCGCACTGCTGCGCTCACGGCGCCGACTGGCCGAGCAACGCACGGAGATCGCCCGGCTGCGCGGCCGACTCGACGGCGCACTGCAGACGTTCACCTCCGAGGTCGAGCACCTCGCGGCGCAGCGCGTGCCCGCCGCCGCCCGGCAGTTGACGCATCCGAACGTGCTGGTGCCCGGTCCCCTGCAACCGCGCACCACCGCTTCGCCGCTCGGCATCGGTCTGGAGAGTGTCCTGCGGTCGCTGCGCGCCGAGTTGGTCGCACAGCGCACCCGCATCGACGCGGCGGCGCAGGCCGGGATGCGGGGTGCCACCCGGGAGATCCAGGCCGCCCTGTACCGGCTGCAGGACGCGCTGCGGAAGCTGCAACAGGAGTACGACGACCCGGAGTTGACGCAGACGCTCTTCCAACTCGACCACGAGAACGAGCAGTCGTTGCGGCGCGCCCAGGTGGCCGCAGTGGTGTGCGGGGCGTGGGTGGGCCTTGCCCGCGAGGAGTCGCATCTGGTGGACGCGGTGACCGGCGGTCAGGCCCGGCTCTCGGGCTACCACCGGGTGCGCGTCAACAACCACTTGGAAGCGGGCACCGCGTTGGTGTCGCACGCGGTGGAGCCGGTCGCGATCATCGTGGCCGAGCTGCTGGACAACGCGCTCAGGCACTCCGCGCCCGACACCGACGTCGTGGTCAACCTGGAGCGGGTGCACCACGGCGTCTGCGTCACCATCGACGACGCGGGCGTCGGCATGACCCAGGACGAACGCGCCCGCGCCCAGCGGCTGGTGGCCGGATCCGAACCCGTCCTGCTCACCGACCTCGGCGATCCGCCGCGCATGGGATTCGCCGCGATCGGCCAGCTGACCCGGCAGTTCGACCTGGGCGTCGACGTGTCCTCGCCCTCCGCGTACGGGGGCGTGCGCGCGGTCCTGCGGGTCGAGAGCCATCTGCTGAGCCATGTCGACCCGGTCGAGCGGCCGCCGGCGGCCAGTGCGCCGCGCTCGACGCGCAAGCCGGCGGCGGGTGGTCCCGCGGTGTCCGTCGCCGCGCACGGGTTCGGCGCCGAGGGGGACGACGGCGCCTCCACCGCCGTATCGGGGCATCAAGGCCCGCGTGAACCGGGCGAGTTGCCGCAGCGCCGCCGCCGTGTGCGGGTGGCGGGCGAGGGGGCCGAGGCTCCGCGGAAACAGCCGGTGCGGCGACCGGCGGACTCGGCCGCGGCGCTCGGCGCGCTGCAGTCCGGTACCGCGGCGGCGCGGGCCGGGGACGACACCGATCAGACCGATTTCGAAGGGGGAGCGGCCAGATGACCAGCCGCCAAGCCGGCGAGCACGCGTGGGTGCTCGATCCGATCCTGCAGGTACCGCATGTGGTGGCCGCCGTGCTGCTGACCCAGGACGGGCTGGTGTCCGGGTACACGGACGCGCTGTCGCAGGCCTCGGCCGAGCGGGTGGCGGCGATCACCAGCACCGTGCAGGGGGCGGCCCGGACCGCGGCGGCGGCCTTCGCCGACCAGGACCGGGCCGAGGTGCGGCAGGTGGTCATCGAGACGGACCTCGGGTACGTGCTCATCGTGCCCACGGATCACGACACTTGTGTGGCCGCGTACGGGGACGGCGAGGTGCGGCTGGATCTGCTGGCGCACCGGGTGCACTCGCAGGTGGCGAAGCTGGGCGAGAAGGCGATGGCCGCGGCGCCCCGAGGGACCGACGGCGGCGCGCCGGCATGACGGGCCGCCGTGGCGGCCGCCCCCTGGTCCCCGCGTATCTGTCGACCGGCGGTGTGGCCCGCCCCAGCCGCTCGCACCTGGAACGGCTGTCGATGCTCACCGCCGCGGGCCCGTCCGCACCGCCCGAACTGCCCGCGGCCGGGCTCGCCCTGCTGGATGTCCTGGGCGAGGGCTCGCTGACCGTGGTGGAGGCCGCGGCCCTGCTGCGGCTGCCGGTCTCCGCGGTGCGGGTGCTGGCCGCGGATCTGATCGACCGGGGCCTGCTGCTGTCCCGCGCGCCGATCCCGGCGGCCGACCGCTTCGACCCCGACCTGCTGAAGAGAGTGGCCGATGGCCTCCGCGCCCTCAAGCACTAGCACGGTCCATCTCCCGGACACCGCCCGCGACTTGGTGAAGATCCTGGTCGCGGGTCCCTTCGGGGTGGGCAAGACGACCCTCATCGACTCGGTGTCGGAGATCCGGCCGCTGCACACCGAGGAGCAACTGACCGAGGCGTCCGCACAGGTGGACGACCTGGACGGCGTACGGGAGAAGACGACGACCACGGTCGCCGTCGACTTCGGTCGGATCAGCCTGCCGGACGGAGTCGTGCTCTATCTGTTCGGCACCCCCGGGCAGGAGCGGTTCCGCGCGCTGTGGGACGACATCGCGTACGGGGCGCTGGGGGCGCTCGTGCTGGTCGACAGCCGGCGGATCGACGCGTCGTTCGACGTGCTGGAGCTGATGGAGGACACGGGACTGCCGTACGCGGTCGCCATCAACGCCTTTCCCGACTCGCCCCGCCACCACACGGACGAACGGTTGCGGGCCGCGCTCGACCTGGACCCGACGACGCCGATGGTGACGTGCGACGCGCGTGATTCCGCCTCGTCCCTCGACGCGCTGCTCGCCCTGGTCCACCACCTCATCGACCGCGACCCCTCGGAGCACCGGTGACCACCTATCCCCCCGACCAGCAGGACTTCGACCTCTCTGCGCCGGTGCGCCTGTGGGAGGACGGCTTCGCCCTCGACCCGTACCGCTACTACGACACCCTGCGCGCCCAAGGTCCGGTCGGCTGGGCGGAGTTGGCGCCGGGTGTGCCCGCGTACGTGGTGACGGACCGGCGGGCGGCGCTGGATCTGCTGCACGACGAGGAGACGTTCTCGCACGACCCGCGGGCCTGGGAGTCGACGGTCGCGGACGACTCGCCGGTGCTCGGCATGATGCGCTGGCGGCCCAACTCGCTGTTCGCCGACGGCGCGGCGCACGTCCGCTACCGGGCCTCGCTGATCGACACCTTCGACCGGATCGAGCCGCACGAGCTGCGGGCGCTGGTGCACCGCGCGGTGCGGCTGCTGGTGAACCGGATCGGGCCGCGCGGCGAGGCCGATCTGGTGGGCGAGTTCGCCCGGCCGCTGATGGCTCTGGTCTTCAACAGCCTCTTCGGGCTGCCGGACAGTCAGAGCGACCGGCTCAACGCCGCGTTGGGCAAGATGATGGAGGGCGGGGACCAAGCGGCCGCGGGCGAGGCCGAGTTCGGCGGCTATGTGCTGGAGCTGATCGAGACCAAGGCCGCAGTGCGCGGCGACGATCTGCCGAGCTGGCTCCTCGACCATCCGGCCGAGCTGACCCCGGAGGAGGTCGCCTGGCAGGTCTTCCTCACCCTTGGCGCCGGGCACGAACCGACCGCGAACCTGGTCTCCAACGCGCTCTCCCGCATCCTGGGCCACTCCCTGTACTACTCCACCCTCACCGGCGGCGCCCGCCCTGTGATGGACGCGGTCGTAGAGGTGCTGCACCACGAGACCCCGCTCGCCAACTACGGCGTCCACTACGCCCGTGAACCCCTGACCTTCCACGGGGCGTGGATCCGCGCGGCCGTCCCGGTGGTGATCTCGTACGGGGCGCTCGCGCACTTCGCCGAACAGGAGGTCACCACCGGCCGGCATCCCAAGGACGCCTCCCATCTGTCGTGGTCGGCGGGCCCACACGCCTGTCCGGTCAAGCAGCACACGCTGCTCATCGCCACGGAGGCGATCGAGCGGCTCACCCAGTGGCTGCCCGACCTGGAACCGGTCCTGCCGCGCGAGCAACTCAGTTGGCGGCCGGGCCCGTTCCACCGATCGCTCACCGCACTGCCCGTCCGGTTCACCCCTCGCTCCCCCGACCAGCCTGGAGATCCCTCATGACCGTGACCGACCGCATCGCCCTCGACCCGTTAGGCACCGACATCGCCGGTGAGATCGAGCGGCTGCGCTCGCTCGGCCCGATCGTGCCCGTCGAGCTGCCGGGCGGCATCCCGGCCTGGGCGCCGACCGGTTACGACACCCTCAAGGAACTGATACTCGATCCGCGGGTCAGCAAGGACCCCCGGCAGCACTGGAAGTTGTGGCCCGAGATCGACCAACACCCCTCCTGGGGCTGGATCATGGTCTGGGTCGGCGTGAACAACATGCTCAACACCTACGGCCTCGACCACGCGCGGCTGCGCAAACTGGTCGCGCCGAGCTTCACGCAACGGCGCACCGAGGCGATGCGGCCCCGGGTGGAGGCGATCACCGCCGAACTGCTCGACACGCTGGCAGCAGCCGGCGCGGACGGCGAGGCGGTCGACGTACGGGCGCTGCTCGGGTATCCCCTGCCGATGCGGATGATCTGCGAACTGTTCGGTGTGCCCGAGGAGTTGACGGCCGACACCGGGCGGATGATCGCGGCCATCATGGACACCTCCGACCCGACCCCGGCGCACGCGGAGTCCGTGCAGCAGCAGATCGGCACGGTGCTGCCCGCGCTGATCGCCCACCGCACCGAGCATCCCGGGGACGACCTCACCACCGAGCTGATCCGGGTGCGCGACGAGGACGGCGACCGGCTCGACGACGAGGAGCTGCTGTACACGCTGCTGCTGGTCATCGGCGCCGGCTTCGAGACCACCGTCAACCTGATCTGCAACGCGGTGGTCGCCCTGCTCCGGCAGCCGGAACAGCTGGCGGCGGTGCGCTCCGGGAAGGTCGGCTGGGACGCGGTCGTCGACGAGACACTGCGGGTCCACCCGTCCATCGCCTCGCTGCCGCTGCGCTACGCCGTCGAGGACATCACGGTCGACGGCGTCACGATCCCCGCCGGGGACGCCATCATCACGACCTACGCGGCCGCCGGTCTCGACCCGGCGCACTACGGGCCGGACGTGACTGTCTTCGACGCGGCGCGCGGGGCGGACGACCACATGGCGTTCGGCATCGGCGTGCACCGGTGCATCGGCGCACCCCTGGCCCGGGTGGAGGCGTTGACCGCCCTGCCCGCGTTCTTCGACCGCTTCCCGGACGTACACCTCGCCGTGGACGCCGAGGAGTTGCGGCAGGTGCCGTCGTTCATCGCGTTCGGCTGGCAGGAAGTGCCGGTGCGGCTGCGGGCCTGAGACAGGGCCGGGAAGCGGGACACGGGCGGCCCGACCGGTCCCCCGTTCCGGTCGTGCCTCCCGCGGTCCGTCGAACTTACGCGCGGGACCCATACGTTGTGAATCGTGCCGATGCCCTCTGCGACGGCCGCGGGGCTCACCTGTGCACAGGTGAGCCCGGATGGTCCGGTTCTGTCCGGTGCAGGGCGGGCGGTCCGAGATCGCCGAGGGCCAGATGGGCGAGGACGACCTCGTAGAGATCGCTGCCACCGGCCAGCAACTGGCGTTCCAGGACGGGTTCGGCGCTGCGTACGTGGTCGCGGACCGTCTGCGGGTGCATGCCCAGCGCGTGGGCGGCCCGCTCGGCGTTGCCGCCGGCGGCGATCCAGGCGCGCAAGGTGCGGCGCAGGTCGCGGGCGTCCGGGTCCAGGCGGCCGAGCAGGTCGTGCGCCCACGCGCGTAGAGCCGGTCCGGCGAGCAGGTCGCCGAGGCGGTCGCCCTCCGTGGCGGAGGGGGGCGGCCACGGCTCGTCGGCCAGGGCGGCCCGGGAGTTGAGGGCAAGGTGGACGACGGCGCGGACGGTGAGGCCGGTGAAGTCGGCGCCCAGCAGCGCCTCCACGCGCTCCATGCGGGCGCGGACGGTGTTGCGGCTGACGCCGAGGATCTTCGCGGCGCTCACGGCGGTGAACTCCAGACCGAGGCGGGTGGTGGCGAGGAGTTCGGCGCGGGTGTGGTGGGCCAGCGTGTCCAGCGGGCGCAGGACCCGGGCCGTCCAGTCGTGCAGGGTGTCCGGGTCCATCAGCCGCTCTGGGTGGGTGCGTTCGGCGTACACGGCCTGCTTGTCCGGGCGGAAGCGGGCGACGGCGAGGGCGCTGACGGCCTGGCCGTACGCGGTCGCGGTGCGGGCGAGGCTGTGCGGGGCGCTGCCGCCGAGGAACGTGCTCGTCCGCCGGTCGATCACGGTCCGCAGCTCCCGGCCCGCGGCGTCGCGCGGGGTGACGACGATGACGTGTTCGTCCGTCGCGGGGCAGCGCACGACGAGCGCGTGCTCGTCCGTCGCGTCCAGGCACTCCTCGGCGATCCGGTCGCGGTCCTCGGCCAGGCCCTCCAGGACGTACACGCACGCGGAGTCGGTGTCGAGGAGTCCGGGCCACAGACCCGAGGCCACCCGGCGTGCGGAGACGGTGTCCTCCACCATCAGCAGTTGCAGGATGGCCAGTCGCAGGTCGGAGGTGGCGCGGGCCAACCGGCGGTCGGCCGCGGTCGTCCCGCGCGCCCTGAGCAGCAGCTCGACCACCTGGGCGGTGTGGGTGACGATGTCCGAGCTCCGCCGGTCGAAAGGCGTCGTGCGGGAGACGGCGAGCACGGCCGGCGCCGCGGTGTCCGTGGACGCGATCCTCACCAGCCGCTGGTGGCGGCCGTCGTCCTCCCAGGCCGCCGAGGCGATCCGGCCGGTGACGAGGTCCGTGACGAGTTGTCGGTCCAGCGGGGTCCGGGTGCCCGCGAGGAGGTTGCCGGCGCCGTCCTCCAGGCAGGCGGTCCCCGCCACGGCGTCCGCGAGCCACGCGACGACCTTGTGCAGATCCCGTCCGCCCGGTCGCAGGTGGTCGAGGAGTTCCCGCGCCCATGCCGTTCCGTCGACGTCCGCCCCGTCCGCGGGGCGGCTCCCGTCCTCTCGGCCTGCCATCTCGGCCTTCTCCCGGTTCATCTCGTCCTTCTCGTTCACCGTATCGACCTCGGCGTTTCGGTCGGGGACGTTACCTCACGGTGCTGTGCCGGTCGCGGGCTGCGACCGGCGGGATGTCCCCGGCGGCCGGCCGCCCGGACAGGTCCTAAGCTCGACGAATGGCCAAGTACTTCGACGTGCATCCCGACAACCCGCAGCCGCGCACCATCTCGCAGGTCGCCGACATCATCCGCTCCGACGGGCTGGTCGCCTACCCGACCGACTCCTGTTACGCGCTCGGGTGCCGGCTCGGCAGCCGCGACGGCATCGACCGGATCCGCACCATCCGGCACCTGGACGACCGGCACCACTTCACCCTCGTGTGCCAGGACTTCGCGCAGCTGGGTCAGTTCGTACGGATCGACAACGACGTGTTCCGCGCCATCAAGGCGTCCACGCCGGGCAGTTACACCTTCATCCTGCCGGCGACGAAGGAGGTGCCGCGCATGCTGCAGCACCCCAAGAAGAAGACGGTCGGCGTGCGCATCCCCGACCACGTCGTCACCCAGGCCCTGCTCGCCGAGTTGGGGGAGCCGCTGCTGTCCAGCACGCTCCTGATGCCCGACGAGGAGGAGCCGATGACGCAGGGCTGGGAGATCAAGGACCGCCTCGACCACGTGCTGGACGCGGTCGTCGACTCCGGGGACTGCGGCACCGAGCCGACGACCGTCATCGACTTCTCCGGTGGCGAGGCGGAGATCATCCGCAAGGGGGCCGGGGACACGTCACGGTTCGAGTGAGGCCGCTCGCCCCGGGGACGGGGGTCGCCTCGGGCGGGTGGATGCTGCGTGCAACGATGACCATGACCCGGCCGGTCAGGCCGCCCGGTCACCAGCCGCCGAGTGCGCAGAGAGGCAGCCCCCATGACCTCCGTACAGGGATCAGACGTGGACATCACCACCCAGGACGGCGTCGCCGACGCCTATCTGGCCCACCCCGATGACGGCAGTCCCCACCCGGGCGTCCTGTTGTACCAGGACGCCTTCGGCATCCGTCCGCACCTGAAGTCGATGGCCGACCGGATCGCCGCGGCCGGCTACACGGTGCTCGTCCCCAACGTGTTCTACCGGAGCGGCCGTACGCCGGTCTTCGACCTGCCCGAGTTCATCGACCCCGAGGCGCGACCGGAGATCTTCGGACAGATCATGCCGGTGATGCAGAGTCTGACGCCCGAGCTCGCGATGCGGGACGCGGACGCCTACCTGCGCTGGCTGGCCGACTCCCCGCTCGTCACCGACGGACCGGTCGCGCTGACCGGCTACTGCATGGGCGCCCGGCTGGCCGTGCTCACCGCCGGCACCTTCCCGGACCGGGTCGCGGCGGCGGCCGGTTTCCACGGCGGACGCCTGGCGACCGACACGCCCGACAGCCCGCACCTGGTGGCCCAACACATCACCGCCGAGCTGTACTTCGGCCACGCCGACCAGGACGACTCGCTCCCGCCCGAGCAGCAGCAGCGCCTGGCGGACACGCTCACCGAGGCGGGCGTACGGCACACCATCGAGGTCTATCCCGGCGCGCACCACGGCTACACACAGGCGGACACCTCCTCGTACAACAAGGAGGGCGACGAGCGGCACTGGGCGGCGCTGCTCGACCTCCTCGACCGCACCTTCTGAGACCGCACCTTCTGAGACCGCACCTTCTGACCAAGCCTTCTGACCGACGCTCAGACCCTCACAGTGGCGCCCGCGGTGTGCGATCCGCGGGCGCCGACTCGTATTCACATGTTCCGGCCGTTGACATGCACGCAATCGCGGTGTCACTTTGAGAGCGCTCTCAAAATCAGGTACGGACCAATCTCCCTGAGTGACCCCCCACACGGAGGTGGAGCGTGCTCAGAAAGCTCACTCGCCGGATCATGGCACCGGCCGTGGCGGCCGCGCTGCTCGGCGCCGTCCTCACGGTCATCACACCGTCCGCCGCGGAGGCGGCGGTGCCCGCCACGATCCCCCTGAAGCTCACCAACAACTCCGGCCGCGGTGACGCGGTCTACGTGTACACCCTGGGCACCCTGCTGAGTACGGGGCAGCAGGGCTGGGCCGACGCGAACGGCACCTTCCACGCCTGGCCGGCCGGCGGCAATCCGCCCACGCCCGCGCCCGACGCCTCCATCGCGGGTCCCGCCAACGGGCAGACGAAGACCATCCGGATCCCGAAGTTCTCAGGCCGGATCTACTTCTCCTACGGACAGAAGCTCGTCTTCAAGCTGACCACGGGCGGTCTGGTGCAGCCCGCGGTCCAGAACCCGACCGACCCGAACCGCGACATTCTCTTCAGCTGGTCCGAGTACACGCTCAACGACTCCGGCCTGTGGATCAACAGCAGCCAGGTGGACATGTTCGCCGCGCCCCACGCGGTGGGCGTGGTGCGCGCCGACGGCAGCACGCTCACCACCGGTCACCTCAAGTCGGGTGGCTACAACGGGTTCTTCAACTCGCTGCGCGCGCAGTCGGGCGGCTGGGCGAACCTGATCCAGACCCGGTCCGACGGCACCGTGCTGCGGGCCCTGTCACCCACGTACGGGCTGGAGACGGGCGCCCTGCCCGCCACCGTGATGAACGACTACATCAACCGCGTATGGACGAAGTACGCGACGACGAACCTCACGGTCACCCCGTTCGCCGACCAGCCGAACACCAAGTACTACGGCCGGGTGTCGGGCAACGTCATGAACTTCACCAACAGTTCGGGCGCGGTCGTCACCAGCTTCCAGAAGCCGGACGCGGCCAGCATCTTCGGCTGTTACAAGTACCTCGACGCGCCCAACGACCTGGTGCGCGGCCCGATTTCACGCACGCTGTGCGCGGGCTTCAACCGCTCCACGCTCCTGGTCAACCCCAACCAGCCGGACACCAGCACGGCGAACTTCTATCTGGACTCGGTCACCAACCAGTACGCGAAGAAGATCCACGCGCAGATGGCGGACGGCAAGGCCTACGCGTTCGCCTTCGACGACGTCGGCAACCAGGAGTCCCTGGTCCACGACGGGAACCCGCAGCAGGCGAACCTGACGCTGGACCCCTTCAACTAGGCGGTCAGCAGGGAGAGTCACCACCAAAGGCCGAGGCCTCACCCCGCACTGCGCGGGGTGAGGCCTCAAGCCGTGCCGGTGTCGGTGTCGGTCAGCTGGTGGTCACCGCTGTGTCGTCGATGACGAAGCTGGTCTGGAGCGAGGAGTCCTCGACGCCGGAGAACTTCAGGGCGACCGTGGTCCCCGCGAAGGCCGACAGGCTGAAGGACTTCTGGACGTAGCCGGAGGCCGCGTTCAGGTTGGAGTAGGTGGCCAGGGTGGTGGACCCGGCGGTGACCGTCAGCTTGTCGTACTGGGTGCTGGTGGTGGTCTCGGCCGTGTCGATGTGGATGTAGAAGGTGAACGTGGTCCCCGTGCAGCCGCTGGGGATGGTCACCGACTGGGACAGCGTGTCCGTGTGGGTGGATCCGTAGCCGTCCAGCCAGGCCTTGTAGGAGCCCGTACGGGCCGCCTGGCTACTGGAGTTGGTGATGACCCCGCTGGTGGCGGTCCAGGTGGTGTTGCCAGACTCGAAGCCCTGGTTGCCGAGGAGCTGGGTCGAGGTGCAGCTTCCGCCGCCACCGCTGGAGCTCACGGTCCAGGTGAAAGCGGCGGTACCGGTGGCCCCGGTGCTGTCGGTCACCGTGACGGTGGTGCTGTAGGTGCCTGCCGTCGTCGGGGTGCCGGTGATGGCGCCCGTCGAGCTGATCGACAGACCGGTGGGCAGACCGGTCGCGGCGTAGGTCAGGGTGCCGCTGTTGGTGCTGCTGGCCGAGATCTGCAGGCTCACCGCGGTACCGACGGTGGAGGACTGGCTGCCCGGGTTGGTGACCGTGACGCCGGTGGTCGGCACGGTGATGTGGCTGCCGACGTTGATGCCCGCGAAGGCGTTGCCGACTCCGGCGTACTGCGCGGAGCTGGTGCCGTACAGCGCCCCGGCTGCGTTCAGGGCGGCGGTGCGGGCCTGGGCGTACGTGGTGCTGGACGTCATGTACGTCGTCAGCGCCTTGTACCAGATCTGCAGGGCGGCGGCCCGGCCGATGCCGGCGACGGCGACGCCGTCGGAGGTCGGGCTGTTGTAGGTGACACCGTTGATGGTCTTGGTGCCGCTGCCCTCGGAGAGCAGGTAGAACATGTGGTTCGCGGGACCGGACGAGTAGTGCACGTCGAGGTTGCCGACGCCCGAGTACCAACTGTCGGCGGAGCCGCCGTCCTTGTCGGGCTCGTCCATGTAACGCAGCGGCGTGCCGTCGCCGTTGATGTCGATCTTCTCGCCGATGAGGTAGTCACCGACGTCGGAGGAGTTGTTGGCGTAGAACTCGACGCCGGTACCGAAGATGTCGGAGGTCGCCTCGTTCAACCCGCCCGATTCACCGGTGTAGTTGAGATTGGCGGTGTTGGAGGTGACACCGTGGCTCATCTCGTGCCCGGCGACGTCCAGCGAGGTGAGCGCGTGGGTGCTGCTCGTGCCGTCGCCGTACGTCATGCAGAAGCAGTCGTCGTCCCAGAAGGCGTTGACGTACGCCGTGCTGTAGTGGACGCGCGAGTAGGCGGCGACACCGTCGTTCTTGATGCCGCTGCGGCCGAAGGTGTTCTTGTAGAAGTCCCACGTCACCTGGGCGCCGTAGTGCGCGTCGACGCCCGCCGTCTGGGTGTTGGAGCCGGAGCCGGTGCCCCAGGTGTCGTCGGCGTCGGTCATCAGGGTGCCGGTGCCCGACGTGCCGTTGTTCAGGCTGTACGTCTTGTGGGTGCCGCGCGTGGTGTCGTTCAGCTGGTACGTCGAACCGGACAGCGTGGTCCCGATGGTGACCGTGCCGCTGTACTGGCTGTTGCCGGTACCGGTCTTGATGCCCTGGTAGCGGTAGAGCTCCGCGCCGCTGGTGGCGTCGGTGATGACGTGCAGCTGGCTGGGCGTGCCGTCGTCCTGCAGACCGCCGACCACCGTCTCCCAGGCGAGCTTCGGGGTGCCGCTGCCGGCCCAGATGACCTTGCGGGCGCTGTCGGTGGTGGGCTTCTCGGCGGCGAGGGACTTGGCCGCCTTCAGGGCCTTGGTCTCGGCGGACGCCTTGGTGAAGGTGGCGGTGGTGGAGGCGACCTTCACGCTGCGCTTGCTGTTGAACGTCGTGCTCACCGTGCCGGTGGCCTGAGCCGCGGGCGGGGTGTGCACGACGAGGTCGCCGCCGAGGACGGGCAAGCCGGCATAGGTCCGCTCGTAGCGGGTGTGGAGGGTGCCGTCGTTGTCCTTGACGACGTCCTTGACGACCAGTTTCTCCCCGGCGCCGAGGCCGATCGTGCGGGCCGTCGCGGTGGTCTTCTGATCGGCGCTCTTGATCAGCGCGGAGCGCTGGGCCGGGGTGAGCTTGGCCTCCAGACCACCGGTGCGCAGGGGGCTGGGGTGGGGGGCAGCGGGCTTCGCGTTCGCCGGAACCGACTGGATGCCGACGGCGAGGAAGGCCGCGGTGGAGACCAGGGCTCCTACCGCCATCCGCTTGCGGGGGTTGCGTCTCACTCGTTCTCCTACTGCGGTGGCCGCGTGGGGCGGCCGGACAGACCGGGCAGCCGGGTGTGCTGACCGGGACGAGCCGAGCTGTGCGGGACCGTGACTGCGTGAAGAGAACGTGGGGGGTACGTGCCGCAGTTGGGGGGAGGATGGCAGGCTTGACCGAGGCATGTCAGCACGGTCGGGGACAATCGAGGGTTATCCCTCTGCGCCGGACGATGACAGAGGGACCACCCCTGACCCGCCCAAGTGCCGTTGCAGAAACCGAATCTGACGATCCATCAGCTCAGCCGTGGCCGAAGGCCCGATCGGCTGATGACCGACGCCCGGCATCAGAAACACCTCGTGCGAGCGCCCGGCGTCCCGCAGCGCGTCGGACAGGCGCACCGTGTTGAGCGGCGGCACATTGCGATCGTCGAGGCCGTGCATGAGCAGCAACGGCCGTACGAGGCGCGGCGCGTCCCGCACGAGGGAACAGGCCTCGTACCGCTCGGGAAACCGGTCGGGATGACCGAGACTCCGCTCACGCCAGTGGGCGTTGTACAGCCGCTGATCGGTGACGCCCGCTCCGGCGACGGCGGCATGGAAGACGTCCGGGCGGCGCAGCACGGCGGCGACCGCGAGAGAACCGCCGAAGGACCACCCCCGGATACCGACGCGCCCGAGATCGAGCTCGGGGTGCAGCCGCGCGGCTTCCCGCAACGCGGTGACCTGGTCCTCGACCGCCGCCCCGAACAGATCGCCGTGGACCTCACGCTCCCACCCCGGCCCACGCCCCGGAGTACCCCGCCCGTCGGCGACAAGCACCGCGAACCCGTGCTCGGCGAACCACTGCCGCACCAGCACGCGCCAGTCGGTCTCCGCGGTGACCCGCTGCGCGGCCGCACCCCCGTACGGATCGGCCAGCACAGGCAGTCGACCGCTGCCGGCCCGGTGCCAGGAGGGCAGATGGAGCTGGGCTCGCAACTCGCGCGGCCCGAGGACGAGTTGGGTGAGGCGCACGTCGAGTACGGGCTGCTCGGCGTACGAGCGGATCGTGACGGCCGGCTTCCCGCCCCGCCGCACCCGGGTCTGCCCACCGGGCCGGTCCGCGCCACGGGCGACCTGGACGAGGGTGCCGGCACGGCACAGGCCGGAGTGGACGGCGGGGTCCGAACTCGACCGACGGACACCTGCCGCGCGTTCATAGCCGTAGAGGTGCGTCTCGGTGGGCTCGTCGGACTCGGACGCGGTGAACAGCACCTCGTCGCTGTCGACGCCGAGCACGGACCGGAGTTGGAGCCCTGGTGGTGTGACGGGGACGCCGTCGGCGGTGAGCCGGCGGGTGCCGTTCAGGTCGGCATGGGCGAGGAGGACGCCGGTGGCGGTGCGGACGGGGAGCCCGGGGACGAGTTGCACCCAGTGTTCGTCGCGCTGTTCGTGCAGGACCGCCGTTCGCCCGTCGCCGGGGTCGACACCGAGGAAGCGGACGGTGCACTGGTCCCGGGACTGTACGACGACGTAGGGCCCGTGCTCGTCCCAGCCGGCCCCGACGACGTACTCGAACGCCTCACGGTCCCAACCGACCTGCGTCATCGGGCCGTTGAGTCAGGCGATCCAGAGTGTGACGTCGGCGTTGGGGGTGCCGGCGGCAGCGAAACGTCGTCCTGGCGCCTCGCTGTCGAGCGCGGGCCAGGGGTGGACGCGGCTGGAGTCCGTGCGGGCGACGAGGAGTTGAGTGCCGTCCGGGGACCACCAGTGGCCGTGCGGTCCGTCGGGTGCGGTGGTGGCCGTGTGTACCGCTGTCCCGAACTCGACGTCGGGGGCATCGGGTTCGGCGACGGGTCGGTCCGCGGTGCCGTCGGCGCTCATCAGACGCAGGGCGCCACCGGTGACGTAGGCGATGCGGTGTCCGGTGGGATCGGGGCGCGGGTCGGACACCGGGCCGGGTGTCGGCAGGCGCCACGGCCGGCCGCCGGTGACGCGCACCGCCCACAACTCCCCCGCCAGGACGAAGGCGACCAGATCACCGCTCCGGCTCGTGGCGAACGCCCCGATGCCGGTCGGCTGTTGACGGCTCGGCGTCACCGGGTCCGCCACCAGACGCTCCGCGCCGGAGTCGAGGTCCAGGGCCCAGAGGCGGGCTACCGGATCGTCTCCGGCGCGGGAGCGCAGGAACAGGACGGTCCTGCCGTCGGGAGTGACGGTGAGATGGGCGGGGACGCCGTGGGTGAAGCGGGCGGTGCGGACGAGTTGTTCGGGGAGGGGAGGGATCGAGGGAATCGGAGGGATCGACACGTACGGCAGCCTTCCACCAGGTGCCGCAATAAAACGTGAGTTCGATTCAGAGGGCGATCTCTCAGCTCGCCCGGCGCAGGAAGTCGACGACCAGATCAGTCGTCGCCTGCGGCTGCTCCTCCGTGATCCAGTGCCCGCAGTCCGGGATGACCGCGTCTTCCACGTTGTCGGCCACGCACCGCAGCACCTCGCCGATCCCGGGGCCGAAGGTGGCTTCGCCGCCGAAGCCCAGGACCGGCATCGGGAGCTTGCCCTGCGCGAGGAACTTCCTGTTGTCGGCCGCGTCCTGGGCGAACGCCAGGAACTGGGCGAAGCTGGCGCGCATCGCACCGGGTTGCGCGTAGAGCGCGGCGTAGTGCTGGCGCTTGGCTTCGTCGAACCGCTCCGGGACCACGGAGAGTTCGTTCCAGAAGCGGTCGAGGTAGATGCGCTCGCGGCCGTCGACCAGGCGCTCCATGTCGTGACCGCCGAAGCCGAAGTGCCACATGGCCGGATCCTGGATGATCTGCTCCCAGGGCCCGATGCCGGGCAACGGTGCGTCGATCGCCACCCATCGGCTGACGCGCTCGGGGTGGGTGGCGGCGACCGCGTAGCCGACCATGATGCCGATGTCGTGTGTCACCAGTTCGAGGGTGTCCACGTCCAGGGCGTCCAGGACACCCCACACGTCAGCCGCCTGGTTCTTCTTGTCGTAGCCGCCCTCGGGTTTCGACGAGAGACCCAACCCCCGCAGGTCGGGGGCGATCACCGTGCGGTCCTCGATGAGGGCGTCGGTCAGATGCCCCCACATGTCGCCCGTCGTGCCGAAGCCGTGCAGGAGGACGACCGCCGGCCCCTGCCCGCCGACGCGGACGTGGATCCTGGCGCCGTTGGTCTCGATCTCACGGGTCTGCATACCGGCCGGGAAGGGGTGGATCCCGTCCTGACGTCCGTTGTCGTTCATGGCTCTGCTCCGGGTTCGAGGGGAAGTGGGTCGGCAGCGGTCGCAAGTCCGCGCCAAGTAACTGGTTCGGCAGCGGTCGCAAGTCCCGCGCCACATCAAGGACGCTAGCCGACCGGTCTACTACGTTCCACCGCGTGCCGGACGCCGTCCTCAGGAGGGCAGGCCGCTGACCTGGCTTGGAAGGAAGGGGCTATCAGCAGGGAGGAAGCTGGTCGTGTGCGAGCCCGCGTCCAGGGGTCGTACCGGCGGCTGACGGCGGCGATCCAGGTGGCCTGCGGGCGTGTGGCGGTCGGGGCCACAGGTAAAGTGCCGAGGTCGGAAGGGAGATGTGCATGCACCGGGATGGGTCTCCGCTGCCGGGTCCGACGGGACATCTGGTCGGGCGCGATCACGATCTCGTACTGATGCGGGAATTCGTCGACGAGGCCGTGCGCTCCGGCGGGGCACTGCTGTTGTCCGGGGATGCCGGTGTCGGCAAGACGGTGTTGCTGGACGCGGCGGCCGAGCAGGCGCACAGCGCGGGCGCGCGGGTGGTGCGTGCCGCCGGTGTGGAGTTCGAGAGCACCATCAGTTTCTCGGGGCTCCATCAGGTTCTTCAGCCGTTGTTCGCCGGGATCGAGAGGCTGAGCGACCCGTACCGCAACGCCCTCGGTGTCGCGTTGGGACTGGACCAGGGGGCTCCCTCCGATCAACTGCTGGTCTCGAACGCGGCGTTGACCCTTCTCGTGCAGGCAGCCGCGGAGCGCCCGTTGCTGGTCGTCGTCGACGACCTTCCGTGGCTGGATCGGGCCAGCGCCACGGTGTTGGGCTTCGTCGCGCGCCGCCTGGGCGGCAGCAGGGTCGGCTTCCTCGGCGCGTACCGGACAGGAGAGGGAAGCTTCTTCGAGCACGGCGGGGTCCCTCGGCACCACGTACAACCGCTCGATACGACAGCGGCGGCAACGCTCATCGAGGCACGCTCCCCTTCTCTTGCCCCTCGTGTGCGGGAGCGCCTGCTGGCCGAGGCGCAGGGCAACCCCCTGGCCCTGCTCGAACTGCCCACCGCCCTCAGCGGATCGCAGCGCTCCGGCACCGGGATGCCCGAACTACTGCCGTTGAGCCGCCGGCTCCAGGCCGTGTTCGCCTCCCGCGTGGTAGCACTGCCCGCCCCGACCCGCCAACTCCTCCTGTACGCGGTCCTGGACGGCACCGGCGACCTGCGCGTCCTCGCGTCGGCCGGGACCGGGCAGACCGGTATGGACGACCTGGCGCACGCGGAGCGGGCGGGACTCGTGTACGTGGACGAGGGCACCGGACGCCTGGCGTTCCGGCATCCGCTCACGCGCTCGGCCGTCGTGGAGCTCTCGACCAGCGATCAGCGGCGCGCGGCGCATCGTGCCCTCGCCGAGTACTGGACCGACAGGCCCGACCGGCGCGCCTGGCACCTCGCCCACGCCACCGTCGAACCCGACGAGGAAGTCGCGGTGCTGCTCGAACAGTTGGCGCGTGACACCGTGCGGCGGGGTGACGCGGGCGGGGCCATCGCCGCGCTGCTGCGCGCGGCGGAGCTGAGTCCGCGCGGATACGAGCGCAGCCGGCGGATCGCCGAGGCGGCCTACCTCGGCGCGGATCTGACCGGTGATCTGCGGGATGTGCCGCGGCTGCTGGAAGAGGCCCGCGTGGCCGACGGCGGACGGGCCGGGCCGCTGGTCGCCGCGGTCGCGGCGGCCCACCACATCCTGCTCAGCGGCGAGGGCGACCTGGACACCGCCCACCGGCTGCTGGTCGGCGCGATCCAGATGCAGCACCAGCCGTACGACGCGACCGACCCCACCATGATCAACGCGCTGTACACGCTCGCCTGGCTGTGCCAGAGCAGTCAGCGCGCGGAGTTGTGGCAGCCCCTGCACAAGGCACTGAGCCTGGTGAAGCCGGGGATTCCGGACCAACTCGCCCTGGCGCTCAGCACGATGGCCGATCCGGCGCGGACGGCACCGCCCGCGCTCGGGAGGCTCGACGAGGCGATCACCTCGCTCGACCGGGAGGTCGATCCGGTCCGTGTCATCCGGATCGCCATGACCTCTCTCTACGTGGACCGGCTGCCCGGGTGCAGGACGGCGCTGCGGCGCGTGCTCCGCGACGGGCGCGACAACAGCTCGCTCGCCGTGGAGATCCAGGGGTTGGTCTACCTGGGCAGGGACCACTTCGCGGCCGGCGAGTGGGACGAGCTCGAAGCGCAGGCCGCGCAGGGCCGGGATCTCGGGGACGCCCACAGCTACCAGTTGCTGTCGACGGAGTTCCTGTACCAGCGGGCCCTGGTCGCCGCGGCGCGCGGTGACGAGGCCGCCACCAGAACCCTGACCGACGAGATGACCTTGTGGGCGACACCGCGCGGTGTGGGTTCCTATCTGTCCTGCGCCTCGCATGCGAGGGCGCTGGCCGCGCTCGGCCGGGGCCGGTTCGAGGACGCCTACCGGCACGCGTCCGCCATCAGCCGCCCGGGAGAGCTCGCCTCGCACGTCCCCCCTGCCCTCTTCGTCGTCATGGACCTCGTCGAGGCCGCGGTCAGGACGGGCCGGACCAAGGAGGCGGCCGCTCATGCCGCGGCGGCGCGCGAGGCCGGCATCGACGCGATCTCGCCCCGTCTCGCCCTGCTCGTCAAGGCGTCGGCGGCGATCGCAGCCGTCGACCCCGACGCGACCGCGCTGTTCGAGGAGGCGCTCGCCGTACCCGGAACCGACCGCTGGCCCTTCGAGCTGGCCCGGGTCCAACTCGCCTACGCCGAACGCCTCCGACGCGCCAAGGCCACCTCGGAAGCGCGCATCCAGCTCGGCAACGCGATCGACACCTTCGAGCGCCTCGGCGCCCAACCCTGGGCGACCAGGGCGGGCAACGAGCTGCGGGCGACCGGCCTGTCCCTCGGGACCGCCGGGGTCACCGGCCCTGCGTCGCTGACGCCGCAGCAGCGGGAGATCGCCATGCTCGCGGCGGCCGGTCTCACCAACAAGCAGATCGCCGAACGCCTCTTCCTCTCCCCCCGCACCGTCGCCGCCCACCTGCGCCAGCTCTTCCCCAAGCTGGGCGTGGCCTCCCGCGCGGCGCTGCGCGACGCGTTGGCGCAACTGCCGCCCGACTAGGGGCTGTTGCCGAGCTTGTTCGCAGGGCCTGTTGCTGGGTGGCCTGTTGTTACTGCCTGTTTCCGCGCAGGGCCGACGTGGTCCTGCCGGTGCGTTCGCGAAGAAGTACCCGCAGGGTGTTGGGGTGTTCGTAGCCGACCTTTCTGGCGATGGCCTCCAGGGACAGGTCGGTGGTCCGCAACAGGTGGGAGGCGCGCTCGATGCGCAGGTCCTGGACGAAGCGGATCGGTGACGTGCCGATAGTGCGCTGGACGGCGCGCTGCAGGGTCCGCTCGCTGACGCCGACGGCTCTGGCCGCTTCGGGGATGCTGACGGGTTCGGCAAGGTGCTCGCGAATCCAGACCTCGAAGGCCGCGACGGTCGGATCGCTCTGGGCCAGGGCGCTGGGAATGATGTACGCGGCCTGCGAAGGGCGTTCGTCGACCACGAGATAGCGGGCGACCAGGTCGGCGAGTGCGGGGCTGCTCGCCCGGACGATCGCCAGGGCGAGGTCGACGTGGCCGAAGGCCGCGCCGGCGGTGGTGACGCCCCCGCTGGAGATGACCATCCGGCTGTGATCGACCTGGACCTTGGGGTAGCGGTTGCGGAACACCGGTGACAGCCACCAGGTCGTCGTGGCGCGCAACCCGTCCAGCACACCCGCCTCGGCCAGCAGGAACGTACCCGCGCAGGCCGACGCGACGGCCGTACCGCGGGCACGGGTCTCCGCGATGAGGTCGCGGACGGCGCGGGAAGCCTCGCCGCCGACATGGTCGAGCAGGACCGCGGGATCGTTCGCCGCGAGTGCCGGGACGACCAGGAGGTCCGCCGTCCGCGCGCGTTCAAGCGGTTCGGGTGCCACGAGGAGTCCCGCCCCGGTCCGGACCCTGGGCTCGGGCCCGACCAGTGTCACCTTCCAGGTGGGCGACGACTCGTGGATCCGCGCGCCCAGCGCGTTGGCGTTGTCCAGCACATCGAGGATGGCCGCGAGCCCTGAGTCGAACACCCCGTCGTAGACGACGACCGCCACTTGCATGGCGGGAACACTATCAACCGTGTCGTTTCTGCCGCTGATGTGATCACCGGCCGCCGCCATACGTTCGTCGTGCGCCGGGAGACCGGCGCTCCCTACGCGAGGAGCGGTGACATGAAGGTCGGTCTGTTGGTACGCATCGAGGCCAAGCCGGAGTACGCCGACGAGGTGGCGGCCCTGCTGCGCGGCGCGCAGGAGTTGGCCGAACAGGAGCAGGGCACGGTGACGTGGTTCGCGTTCCGCGAGAACGCCACCACCTTCGGGGTGTTCGACACCTTCGAGGACGAGCAGGGCCGCCAGGCGCACCTGGCGGGCCGGATCGCCGAGGCACTCGGGGAGGCCGCGCGGACGAAGCTCAGTGCGCCGCCGGTGATCGCCCCGGTGGACCTGCTGGGAGTGAAGGTCTCGTGACCGAGGCGGACGCCCGGATCGGCCGGGCGTCCGCACTTCCTGAGCACAGCGGTTGCCCGGAGCGCGACAGGACGGGCCGAGCCCATCTGCTTCCATACGCTCCCCCGAGCGCCCCTCCCCGCCCGGACCCCGTCGGTGAGGCTGGAGGATCGGTCCCGCGATCGGGGGTATTCATGACAACGGCCGTCTCCGTCGGCTCGGCACCCGGAGGGCTTCCCCTCCTCGGCCATCTTCTGCCGCTGATGCGCGATCCGCTGCGGTTCCTCAGGTCCCTGCCCGCTCACGGCGACCTGGTCTACATCCGTATCGGCCCGCTCAAGGCTCTCGCGGTGTGCGACCCCGGGCTGACCCGCCAAGTCCCCGTCGACGACCGGACGTTCGACAAGGGCGGTCCGCAGATCGAACAGGCGAGGGAAGCGCTGGGCAACGGTCTGCCCCTCTGCCCGCATGCCGAGCACCGGCGCCAACGTCGATTGGTGCAACCGGCGTTCCGCTCCGCCCGGCTCCCCGCGTACGCGCGCGTGATGACCCGGGAGACGGCCGCCGTCACCGGTTCCTGGTCCGACGGGCAGACCTTCGACGTCTACGTCGAGATGCAGCGGATCGCCGCCCAGAGTTTCGTGGCGACGGTGTTCGCCGACACCCTGTCCGCCACCGCCCTCGCCGAGATGCTGGAGGATTTCGGCGTCATCACGGAGGGCATCTTCAGGCGCATGATCACGCCACCGCGGCTGAACTCGCTCCCCACCCCCGGCAACCGCCGGTACCACCAGGCGCGTTCACGCCTGCGCGGGACGATGGCCCGCGTCATCGCGGACCGCCGCTCGGGCGGCACCGGCGAGGACGACCTGTTGTCGGTCTTCCTGGACGGTCCCGGTTCCACCGAGGGCGACAAGGACGAGGGTCTGTCCAAGGACCAGGGTCTGTCCGATGCCGAGATCATCGACCAGTTGATGGACTTCTTCTTCGCCGGGATCGAGACCACCGCCGCCGTCCTGGCCTGGTCGCTGCATCTGCTGACGAACCATCCCGGTGTCGAGGAGCGACTGCACACCGAGGTCGACGACGTTCTCGCCGGCGCCACGGCCACCTTCGACGACGTGCCCAGGCTGGAGTACACGCGCCGGGTCATCAACGAGACGCTGCGGCTGTACCCGCCGGGCTGGCTCATCAGCCGTACCACCACGGCCGACACCCGACTCGGCGGGCATTTCCTGCGGGCCGGTACGGCGATCATCTACAGCCCGTACCTGATCCACCACCGCGCCGACCAGTACGACGACCCCGAGCGCTTCGACCCCGACCGCTGGAGGATCCCCAGCGCCTCAGCCCGGCGGACGGTTCCTTCATCCCGTTCGGCGGGGGTGCCCGCAAGTGCATCGGCGACCAGTTCGGCATCACCGAAGCCGTCATCATCCTGGCCACGATCGCCGCCCGCTGGCGCCTGGAACCCTTACCGGACAGCCGAGTTCGCCCGTCCCTGGCACTCACGTTGAGTCCACAACGCCTGACCATGCGGGTCAGGCCCCGCGTGTGACGGTTCCCGAGTACCACGGTCACACCGCAACGCGCCCCCACCGCCGAAGATCGACGCAGCGATCGCCGGGTACCTCTTGGGCAGCGGAGTTCGACCAAGGGGGAAGCGCCTGTGCAGAACAACCCTGCCGAACACCATGGCAGTTGGGGAAAGGCCGTGGTCATCGGCGGAGGGTACGCGGGCCTCGTGACCGCCCGGGTCCTGGCCGACCATTTCTCCGAAGTGGTCATCCTGGAACGGGACTCGGTCGACGAGCACACAGGCACCCACCCGCACGCGCCGCAGGGCTACCACGCGCACGCCTTGCTGGCCAAAGGCGGGGAGATTCTGGAGCGATATTTCCCCGGACTCCGCGCGGAGTTACAAGAAATCGGGGCACCGGTCTTCGACTACGGCGAGCACCTCAGTTTCCTCCTGCCCGCCGGATTCGCGCCACGGAAGCGGACGGGCGTGGAGATTCAGACGTTCACGCGGGACGAATTGGAGCGACGCCTGCGCGGCAAAGTACTCGCGCTGCCCGAGGTGACGCTCATTCCTTCCGCGCGCTGCGAGGGCCTGACGATGACCGGCTCCGGCCAGGTGAACGGAGTCCGGTACCGGACCGAGGGCGCCGAGCAACCGACGGCACTCGAAGCGGACTTGGTGGTCAACACCTCGGGCCGCTCCAGCGCCCTGGACAACTGGCTTACGGAGCTGGGCCTTTCCGTGCCCGAGAAACGCGTGGTCAAGGCCAGGATCACGTACACGTCGATGTCTTTCGACCGGCCGGAGAAGAACCACCCGGACTTCAACCTGGCCTATCAGATGACGTTCGCGCCGGACATTCCCCGGGGTGGAGTGATCCTGGCGGTGGAACGGAACCGCTGGATGTGCTCATTGGTCGGGTACGACGACCAGATGCCGCCGATCGAGGACAGCGCCTATCTGGATTTCGCGAAGAGCCTGCAGAACGGCCGCCTGGTCGAGCAGCTCGAAACCCGGACCGGCCAGGGCCCGACGTATCGCTACACCAATATCAACAACCAATGGCGCCTTTACCACAGGATGAAGGACTGGCCGGAGCGTCTCATCGCCATCGGCGACGCGGTCTGCGTGTTCAACCCCGTCTACGGACAGGGCCTGACCGTCGCCGCGTTGGAGGCCGAGCTGCTCCACCGCACCCTGACCGAACGCGCGACGCGCCAAAGCGGTCTCGATGGCCTGGCCCGGAAATACCAGCGCGCGGTGGCCCGCATGCTCCTGACCCCATGGACCCTGTCGAGCAACTCGGATCTCATGTGGAACCCGGACCATCAGCCCCTCGGAGCAAGATTCGCCCACTGGTACAACAAGCACTTCTTCGAGGTGTCCGTCCGGGACGCGGGGGTGTGGACCCGATTCGCGCGGGTCGCCAACATGGTGGCCCCGCCGTCCGTCCTGTTCCATCCGGCCGTGGTCGCGAAAGTCGTCGCCCAGGCCTTGTTCCACCGCACGCGGCCCGCCGACTGATCCTTCCCGCCACTCCCTCCGGCCCTACTTCGCCTGGTACGCCCGGAGAAAGGTCCGCACTCCCTCGACGATGAGCGGCCGGACGCGGCTGTCCTCCGCGGCGTTCGCCGCACCGAACCTGTTGAGCGCGACGTTGAAGGTCAGCGCGATGAACTGGTCGGCCGCGAGCAGGGCGTCGGGTACATCCAGCAACCCGGCCTCGGCGAAGGCGGCGAACCGCTCGGCGAGTGCCGCCTCCGGGGCGTCCGCCATGGAGTTCTCGCCGCCGTCCGGCACATGGCGGGACTGCGCCCGGACCAGCCGTTGCAGCGTCGCGTACTCCGACGAACCGAGCATGTCGGTCGAGATGCGCATCGAGAACGTGACCAGGACGTCCTCCAGGTCGGCGACCTCGGTGGGGTCGGTGAGCGTGTCGTCGAGGATGCGTCGGACCGTGGTGATCAGCGACTGGCCGACGGCGTCGACGACCGCCTGCAACAGCGTCTGCTTGTCGCCGAAGTAGTCGTAGACGGTCCGCTTCGACACCTCGGCCCGGGCGGCGACCGCGTCGACGCTGGTCCGGTCGAAACCGTCGGCGAGGAACAGCTCCCGAGCCGCGGCGAGGATCGCGGCCCGTTTCGGCGTGGACCCCTCGCGCAGTGTCTTCGCGGCCGGCGTCTTCGGCCTCGGCGTCTTCGTGGTCGGCATGGCCTCACTCTAACTCAACTACACTGCACGGTGTAGTGTAATCATGGTTGCTCGGCCACCATCGAAGGAAGGACGTTCATGACCACAACCCTGTCCGCTCCCCCGGTCCGCGTCGGGAAGGCCGCCGTCTGGGCGCTGGGCATGCTGGCAGCCGCCACCGGAACCCTTGAGTCGGTGGTGACACCGACGCTCCCGCTGCTGCAGCGAGAGTTGTCCATGAGCCCCGCCCAAGGGGCGTTACTCAGCATCACGATGCTCATCACCGGTGCCCTCGTCACGCCGGTCGCGGGCAACCTCGGCGACCGCTACGGCGGGAAACGGGTGATGCTCCGGCTGATGGCGGTGGTCTCGGCCGGTGGTCTGGTGTCCGCGCTGGCACCGAACCTGCCGGTGCTGCTGCTCGGTCAGGTACTCGAAGGCGCGATGGTCGGGGCGATGCCCCTCTCGTTCATCCTCGTCCGCAAGCACCTCACACCGGGCGAGTCCCAGGTGGCCATCGGCACGGTCAGCGGGCTGTTCGTCGGCGGCGGGATGCTCGGCACACTGATCGCCGGGCCCATCGCGGAAAACCTGTCCCGGCACTGGATGTTCGCGATACCGACGCTCGCGATCGTCGTGGCGACCCTGCTCGTCCACCGGCTGATGCCGGACGACCCGCCGGCCCGGTCGGGCGCCAGGATCGACTGGCCCGGCCTGGCCCTCCTGAGCGGCATTCTGCTCACCCTCATGTTCGGGCTCGCGCTCGCGCCCAGCGCCGGCAGCCAACCACTCGCACTCGGTGCCCTCGTCGTGCTCCTGGCCCTGTTCGTGACCGGATGGACCTACGTCGAACGCCGGTCATCCTCGCCGATGGTCGATCTCAACCTGCTGGCGAAGCCCGCCATTTGGAGCTCGTACGTGATCACGTTCGCCGTCTGCGTGGGCACCGCGGTGGCGATGTATCTCGTACCGCAACTCTTCGCGGTGTCCGCCGACGGCTACGGCTTCGGGGCGAGCTCCACCGACATCGGGCGGTACCTGCTGCCCGGCGCCGTCATGGCGGCGGTCAGCGGGCCGCTCGGCGGGATCGCGGCACGTCGTTTCGGCTCAAGTGCCGTGGTCGCGACCGGGATCGGCGTCATGACGGCCACGCTGGTCGCCCTCGCGTTCCAGCACTCCGCGGTCTGGCACCTGGTCGTCGGCAAGGCGCTGATCGCGCTGGCCAGCGGTGTCTGCGTCACGGCGATGGTCGTCAGGACCGCCACGTCCGTCGATCACGGCAACACCGGCACCGCCACCAGCCTCGTCCTGGTGACGCGCGTGATCGGCTTCGCCGCGGGCGCGCAGGTCAGCGGCGCCTTCCTCACCGCCGGAACCCGCCCCGGGATGGACGACCCGGCCGAATCGGCCTTCGTCACCGGCTTCGTCATCGCCGGCGCGGTCACCGCACTGTCCCTGCTCGTCGTCCGCACCCTGAACAAAGGAGTCAAGTCATGACCCGCACCGATCAGTTGGCAGACCGGCACACCGCACCGCGGCGCAAGGTCCTGATCTCGGGGGCCAGCATCGCGGGCCCTGCCCTCGCGTACTGGCTGAACCGCCACGGATTCGCGGTCACGGTGGTGGAGAAGGCGGACTCACCCCGTAGCGGCGGCTATCCCATCGACGTGCGCGGCACCGCACTGGAGGTCGTGCGGAGGATGGGGATCCTGCCCCGACTCCAGGACCTGCACGTCGACTTGCGCCGGATCACCTTTCTCGACGCGGACGGCGGCAAGGTGGCATCGGTCAGCCCTCATGCCGTCGCCGGCAGCGTCGCGGGGCAGGATCTGGAGGTGCGGCGCGGGGATCTGTCCGACGCTCTCCACGCGGCGGTCCGTGACGACGTGGAGTTCTTGTTCAACGACTCCATCGACACCCTCGACCAGTCGGACCACGGGGTCGACGTCACCTTCCGCGGGGGCGGAAGTCGTACGTTCGACATGGTGTTCGGCGCGGACGGTCTGCACTCACGTACCCGAGAGTTCCTGTTCGGCCCTGAAGAGCAGTTTCATCGCTATCTCGGGTACTGCTTCGCCGGGTTCACCATGCGCAACACCCTCGGGCTCTCCCACGAGGTCATGATGTGGAACACCCCGGGCCGAGCCGCGGCTCTCTACGCCGTGGGCGACAGCGACGAAGTCCACGGCATCCTCAACTTCGCCCGCCCGGAACCACCGTTCAGCGCGTTCCGTGACCCGAATGCCCAACGGGACCTGGTGACGGGGGTCTTCGCCGACGCGGGATGGGAGGTTCCGGGCATGATCGCCGCCATGCGTGACGCGGAGGACCTGTTCTTCGACGTGGTCAGCCAGATCCGGATGCCTCGTTGGTCCAAGGGCAGGGTCGCGCTGGTGGGCGACGCCGCGTACGCGCCTTCCTTCCTCACCGGACAGGGCTCCAGCCTCGCTCTCGTCGGCGCGTACATGCTCGCCGCTTCCCTGGCCGACCGGGACGCGGCAGCGGGCTTCGCCGCCTATGAGCACGACACCCGTGAATTCGTGACCGCGAACCAGGAGTTGATCGGCAAGGGAGACGCCACGCTCTTCCCCACCACCGCCCGGGCCCTGGAACAGCGCAACGACATGCTGCGCAAGCTCAGCACCATGCCGGCCGCGGAGGGACGGCCGGCCCACTCGGCGCTCACCCTGCCCGAACTCGTCCCCGCGAGCTGATCTGCGGGAGGCCCCCACGGGGCTCAGGTCCGCAGCGGCTGCGCCAGTCGCTCCAGCATTCCGGCGACCAGCGCGGTCTGCGCGGGCACGGTGTCCGGGTAGATGAACTCTCCCTGCGCATGGGCTCCGTCGCCGACGGCGCCCATGCCGCAGAGCACGGGCAGGCCGAGTGCGGCGACGAAGTTCGCGTCACTGGCGCCGCCGACCGCGGTGTCGCGCAGAGCGTCGCGGCTCTGTTCGCGGGCGACCGCGCGCGCGAGGTCGAGCAGGGGGACGGAGGCGGCGTTGAGCGTCATCGGCGGTCGGTTCCAAGCGTGGTCGATCTCGATGCGGACACGCGGGTCGCTCACCACGATGGCGTCGAACTCCGCGTCGACACGGTCCTGTTCGGCCTGGCTGCTGACCCGGATGTCGACGCCCGCGGTGGCCTGCCCGGCGACGACGTTGATCGCCGAACCGCCCTTGAAGAGGCCGGTGTTGATCGTGGTGCCCTTCTCGGGGGCGGCGACCTTCACGGCGGCGACCACGAACTCGGACAGCGCGGTGATCGCACTCGCCCCGTCCTGCGGCGCGAGCCCGGCGTGCGCCTCCACTCCGGTGGCGGTGACCTGGAAGATCCCGGTGCCCTTGCGGGCGGTCTTGACCGCGCCATGGGCGCTCGGCTCCAGCACCAGCGTGACGTCGGCCTGCCGTGCGACCTCCTCGATCACCGGCCGGGAGGACAGGGACCCGATCTCCTCGTCACCGTTGAAGAGGAAGGTGACGGTGGGCAGCGGCACACCGCTCTCCCGGGCCAGCTTCAGGGCCCAAATTCCTTGCGCCAGGCCGGTCTTCATGTCGAAGATGCCGGGCCCGCTGAGCCTGTCCCGCCCGTCGTCGGACGGCCCCGGCTGCTCCCACCCAGCCAGAGTGCCGGTCGGCCACACGGTGTCGTAGTGGCCCACGAGCGCGACATGACCGGCGCCGGTGCCGGCGTAGGTCAGCGTGAGGGTGTCGCCGCATTCGCCGCCCGGGTGGCGCTGTTCGAGGTCGGGCCGGCCGAGTCGCCGGACGGTCAGCTCACGCAGGAGGTCCAGTCCGCTCGCGAGGCCGGGAAGGTCGTAACTGCCGGTCTCGTGGCGGACGAGGGTCAGGATGTCGTCGACGATCCCCGACGAGACGTCCTGGGCGCGGGCGGTGAGGGTGGCGGCTGCGGGTGAAGCGGTCATGGTCTGCTTTCTCGTAGGGATGCGTTAGGGCGGCTCTGTTACTGGCGTGCGGGATCAGCCGACGCCGAAGGGGATGCCGAGCAGGTACCAGGCCACGAAGAACGCGACCCAGACGACCCACACGACGGCGGCGATCGGGATCGTGAAGGAGGCCAGGGTGCCGATGCCCGCGGACTTCTTGTGCTGCTGGATGAAGCCAAGGGCCATCGCGAAGTACGGGCTCATCGGGGTCACGCAGTTGGTGACCGAGTCGGCGACGCGGTAGACGGCCTGGGTGGTCTCGGGCTCGATGCCGATGAGCATCAGCATGGGCACGAGGATGGGCGCGGCCAGCGCCCACAGCGCGGAGCCGCTGGTGATGACCAGGTTCATGAAGGTGATCAGTACGGCGATGCCGACCAGCACGGTCCAGCCGCCCAGGTGCATGTCCTTGAGGGTCTGCGCGCCCTCGATGGCGATGACGTTGCCGATGTTCGTCCACTTGAAGTAGGCGAGGAACTGCGAGATCGCGAAGAAGAGAACGAGGATCGGGGCGTAGGTGCGCGTGCCCTCGACCAGCCCGTCGACGATGTCGCGCGGGGCCCGGAAGGTGCCGGTCATCCGGCCGTAGACCCAGCCGAGCAGGGTGAAGAACAGGAAGAGCACCAGCGACATGCCCGTGATCAGCGGGGATTCGACGATGGACCCGCCCGGGCCGCGCAGGGGCGAGGACGCCGGGACGAGGGCCGCCGCCAGGATCGCGACGAAGCCGAGCGCGACCAGGCCGGTCGTCCGCAGCGCGCGCCGCTGCTCCTCGGTGACCTCGACGGCCTTCAGTTCCTCGGCGCTCAGCGCGGTGATCGGCTCGTCGGGGTCGAGGTCGGAGCGCTTGGCGATGACCTTGTCGACGACGAGTGTGATCACCAGGGCCACCAGGACCGACGAGGCGAGCGCGAAGAAGTAGTTCGCGACCGGGGTGACGACGTAGTCCGCGTCGATGGTGTGGGCCGCGGCGGTGGAGATCGACGACAGCAGTACGTCGGTGGTGGTGATCGCCGGGGAGGCGTCGTAACCGGCGGAGATGGAGACGTAGGCGACGATGCAGCCGAGCACCGGACTGCGGCCGGCGGCGCGGTAGATGAGCGCGCCGAGCGGGATGAGGGTGACGTACGCGGCATCGCCCGCCACGTGGGCGACCATCGCGGTCATCGACAGCGCGAAGGTGAGGTACTTGCCCGGCACGCGCGCGACCATGCGGCGCAGCATGGTCGTGAACAGCCCGCTGGCCTCGGCGACGGCGATGCCGAAGCCCACGATGAGGATGGTGGCCAGCGGCGGGAAGGTCGCGAAGTTGTCGACGGCCCCCTCGATCATCGTCGTCAGGCCGGCCTTGCTGAGCAGGCTCTGCACCTTGATGGCCTCGTGCGTCCCGGGGTGCACGGTGCTGACTCCAGCCGCCGCCAGTACCGCGCTGAGGACGATCACGACCCCCGCGAGGATCCAGAACAGCCAGAACGGGTTGGGGAGTTTGTTGCCGACCTTCTCGATCGCCGCGAAGCTCCGGAACGCGAGGCGCAGGGCTCTCGACTCCGGCTCGGTCGGCTGCGAAGGGGGCTGGGGCTGCGGTTGAGGCTGAGCGGAGGTGACACTCATCGGTACCTCTTCGTGCATTGGGGGGACGTTCCTGCGAACAATGGCATCCGAGTGAGAGATTCTCTATATCTCGTATGTAACAGTGGGATTAAACGGCACCCTAAAGTGGAGCACCATGACCCGTCCTCTCCTCGACGAGCTCGACCGGCGCCTCATCGGCGCGCTCCACCTGGCACCCCGGGCCACCTGGGACGACATCGGCGAGATCCTCGCCGCCGACGCCAGCACGCTCAAACGCCGTTACGACCGGCTGCACGAGGCGCGGATGGTCCGCGTGATCGGACAGGCCGACTGGGGCATCCACTCCACGGCGATGCCCGTCCACGTGTTCCTGGACATCACCGGTGAGACCCCGCTCGCCGTCCTCCACCGACTCCGCGACCTGCCCCACCTCCAGTTGCTGGCACAGATCTCGGGCGACTACCCGCTCTACGCCGTCGTGCACGCCCCGTCCGAGGCGGCCACCAGCGAGGCGATCGACCGGATGTTCTCCGTCCCCGGCGTCCGCCGCGTCAACGCGCTGCCCGCGCTCAGCACCCTGCGCCGGGGCAGAACGTGGGACCCCCAGTTCCTCACGGAGACCGAGCGCGCCGACCTGCTGAAGCTCACCGGCGCCCGCCCCGAGGGCACCGCGACCGTGACACCGCCCGCGAAACCGCTCAGCGAGAGCGAACGCATCGTCGTCGCCCAACTCCTTCAGGACAGCCGCGCGTCCGCCGCGAGCATCGCCCGGGCCGCAGGCCTGGCCACCTCCACCGCGCACCGCGTCGTCCGCCGGGTCCTGGACGAGGAGTGGGTGAAGCCGCGCCTGGAGATCGTGTCGGAATGGCTGGGCTTCCAGACGTCCTTCATCCTCCGCCTGCGCGTGGCTCCGGGTGAGACCCCCGACGTGATGCGCCGCATCGACCAGCTCCCCCAGACCCGGCTCGCCGCCCACGTCGCCAGCGACATGTCCGTGCTCGCCACCGGCCTGGTCGCCGACCGCTCCGCCCTGGCGCGCTTCGTCGACCACGAGCTGGCCGGCATCCCCGGCCTCCTCGCCGTCAGCGTCGACGTCATGCTCACCGAACCGCGCCGCTACTGGCTGGACCGCGACCCGGCCTCGGGCCTCGGCGCGTTCCACGCACCGACGCTGCTTTAGTCCGCGACGGCGCCGGCTGAACACCCTTCAGCCGGCCGTCACAGCCCGCTGCCCGCCCCCTTCGGCCGTGCCGCCGCCACGACCAGCCGCCGGATGTCGTCCAGGTCGGCCTCGAACTCGGCGGTGAGGTCCACCGGCAGGTCCAGCCAGGGTCCGAGCCTGGTGTGGCCGGGGAGTTCGCCGTCCGGGAGTTGGCCGCGGCGGCCGCGCGGGTCCACGGCTCCCGGCGAGAAACGGCCCGAGGCCTCGGAGGCGGCGAAACCGATCACGAAGGTGCTCACCAGGCGTTCCAGGCGGGGCACTTCGGATTCCGGGACGCCCGCTTCGATGAGGGCGACATAGATGATGTCCACCGCTCGCACGGCGTCCGGCGTGACGGCCGGGCGGGAGAACAGGAGTTGCGCGGCCCAGGGGTGTCGCCCGGTCACCTCCCGGACGGCGTACGCGAGGGCGTTGAGTCGCTCGTCCCAGGGCAGGTCCTCGACCGCGCCCGACCGCAGCAGCGCGGCGAGCAGACGGCCGACCATGCCGTCGAGGAGCTCCGCCTTGTCCTTGACGTGCCGGTACAACGCCATCGGCGTCACGCCGACGCGCTCGGCCAGCGCGCGCATGGAGACCGCGTCGAGGCCGTGCTCGTCGGCGACGGCCAGCGCCGCGTCCAGAATCTCTTCCCGTCTGCCACTCATAGGTCTACAGTGTAGACGTATACGGCGTATACGCACGCGTCGTTTCGGATACATCGCTGGTACCTGGAGGGCAGATGCTCGTCGCGGACGGACTGGTGAAGCGCTACGGCCGGCGGCCTGCGCTCGACGGCTTCGACCTGTCGGTCGCGCCCGGTGAGATCGTCGGCCTGATCGGGCACAACGGCGCCGGCAAGACCACCTTCGTCGAGATCGTCAGCGGTCTCGTGCGTCCCGACGCGGGCCGGCTCCACGTCGGGCCGCACGACGCGCTGCGGGCCGGCCGGGACGCGCGGCGGCTGCTCGGCGTGGCTCCGCAGGAGTTGGCCCTGTACGGCGGTGTCAGCGTGCGGGAGAACCTGCGGCTGTACGCCGGACTGGCAGGGCTGCGCGGACGGCGCCGGGACGCCGAGATCGCCCGTGTCCTGGAGGAGTTGCACCTGACAGCTCTCACGGAGCGGACCGTGGGCGTGCTCTCCGGCGGACAGCGTCGCCGCGTCCAGGCCGCCACCGCCATGGTCGGGTCCCCGCCGTTGCTGCTGCTCGACGAGCCGACCGCCGGGGCCGATCCGGAGACGCGAGCGGCCCTGCTGACCGCCGTCAGGTCCCGCGCCGAGGCCGGTGCCGCCGTGGTCTACACGACCCACTACCTGCCCGAACTGGTCGACCTCGACGCCACATTGGCCCTCGCACGGGCCGGGCGGGTCATCGCACGCGGCACCCAGGAAGAGCTCACCCGCCACCTCCCCGGCGAGCTCAGGGTCGCGTTCGCCGATCCGGCCGAAGCCGAGCTACGGCTGCCGACCACGGATCCCGGCGCCGATCTCGCCGCCCTGCTCGCCGCCGGCCGCACACCCTCCTCCGTCGACATCCGCCGCCCGAGCCTGGACGACCTCTACCGGTCCCTCGAAACCACGGAGCGACAGCATGCCCCGACCGACCCGGAGCCGCACGATGCAGCCGCGTGAGTCCGCCGCCCGCGTGAGCGTCCTCGTACGCCACAACGCGCTGCTGATGCTGCGCGAACCCGGCCCACTGCTGAGCCGGATGATCCTGCCGCTGGTGTTCATCACCCTGCTGCGTCCGCTCTACCTGGCCGCGCAGGGCCGGACGGCCGGCACCGAACAGGCCGTCGTCGGCACCCTGGTCACCTTCTCGCTGCTCGCGCTGAGCATCTCCGGCAGCGCGATCCTCACCGAACGGCTCGCCCACACCTGGGACCGGCTGCGCGGCACACCGCTGCACCCCGCCGAGATGCTCGCCGGCAAGGCCCTCCCTGTCTTCGCGGCGCTGCTCGCCCAGCAGTTGCTGATCGTCGGCTTCGGCACGGGTGTCTTCGGGCTGTCCGTTCCGCACCCGTTCCTGCTGCTGAGCGTGCTGCTGTGCTGGAGCTGCACCCTGCTCGGACTCGGCGCGCTGCTCGGAGTCCTGGTGCGCAGCATGGGCGAGTTGTCCGCCGCCTACGACGTCGGCGGCATGCTGCTGAGCAGTGTCGGTGGCGCGCTCGTCCCGCTCAGCGTCCTGCCGGCCTGGGTGTCGGACGTGGCGCCCGCGTCCCCCGGCTACTGGGCGACCCGAGGCCTGCACGCGGCCCTCACCGGCGGCACGCACACCGTCGGGACGGCCTGCGGCACGCTTCTCGGCACGGCGGTCGTCTGCGGCGCTTTGGCCTCGGTGCGCCTGCGGGGCAACAGCGCTCGGCTGGTCGCGCTCTAGGCCCGTCGTGCGGCCCAGGTCGACTGCTGGTGTCCGAGAGTTCACAGCGAACCGCGAGGAAGGGCTTGCTTTAACGGCCCGTGACCGCAACTCTTCACCCACGAGGTGCCTTTGCTCTGGGGGGAGTTGGCGCATGAACGGCACGATCGACGGGTTCCGCTATGGTGCGGTGACCCCGGTGGCGGCCTATTTGATGGCCTGCCTGGGAGGGGCGCTGGGGCTGCGGTGCATCGTCCGCTCCCTGCTCAACGAGGAGTCCTGGAAGCCCGGTTGGCTGGCGCTCGGCGCCGCGTCCATCGGCTGCGGCATCTGGACCATGCACTTCATCGCGATGCTCGGTTTCCAGGTCGAGGAGACCGGGATCCGCTACAACGTGGGCCTGACCGTGCTGAGCCTGTTCGTGGCGATCGTCGTGGTCGCCATCGGTGTGTTCATCGTCGGCTATCTGGGCGCCGGCCGGACGACGCTGGCGGTCGCCGGTGTCATCACCGGGCTCGGTGTCGCCGCGATGCACTACCTCGGCATGGCGGCCATGCAGCTCAATGGGGACATCCGGTACGACGTGGTCACGGTCGGTCTGTCCGTGCTGATCGCGATCGTCGCGGCGACCGCCGCGCTCTGGGCGGCCGTCTCCATCCGGGGTTTCCTGACGAGCCTCGGGGCCAGTCTGATCATGGGCATCGCGGTGTCGGGCATGCACTACACGGGCATGGCCGCCGTGGCCGTCCATGTGCACAACAACGGCAACGGCTCCTACTCGGGCGACTCGCCCACCTCACTGCTGCTCCCGATGCTGCTGGGACCGGCGGTCTTCCTGCTGCTGGCCGGCGTGGTGGTCATGTTCGACCCGCTGCTGGTGCTCGGCGACGGCGAGTGGAACCGGAACGCGTCCGCCTCGTCCCGGCACCCGGCCACGAAGACGTCCGGTGCGGGTGACCCGGCCGCCGGCGCCGGTACGCGCTCACGCGGCACCTTCCTCGACGGGTCCACCACAGCGGGCCGGCAGCGCCCGGACGCACAGACAGCCACGTCCCGGCAGCCTCGGGACACTTCCCGGGGCGATGCTTCGGGAGGACGGCGCCGGGATGCGTCCCGAGCCGAGCCCCGGCGTCCCCAGGAACCCACCGGGAACGGCGCGGTGCGGCCCCCGCAACCGATCCGGACGACGTCCACGCCCAAACCGGCGACGCCCACGACCGCACGACGGCAAGGACCGCCCGCCGCTCCTCCGCAGGGACCCTACGGTCCCCCGCAACAGGCGCCTCGCCCGGCCCCGCCGCGCGCCCAGGAGTGGTAGGCGGTCCGGCCCAGCGGTCGGTCGGCGCAACCATCTCGCCACCCCGCAAGGTCAGTTCGGCGCGCCCGGCGGCACCCGCGGCAGTGGATCGAGCCGCACCGAGTCGGGGTCGGACAGGAAGCGGCCGATCAGGTCGGCGGCCTCACGCGCGCCGTCGTCGTCCCGTCGGCCCGCCTCCTCGGCGAACCGGCGCAGGGCGGCGCGCAGTTCCGTGCGGGCGATGGCGTGCAGGGTGCCGTCCTCGGCCACGGTCAGCAGATGGTTGAGGAGCGTCCACTCGGCCGTGTCCCGCACCGCCTCACCGCCACGCGTCTCCGCCGGGACCGGATCGATGCGGCGCCAGGTGGTGGCGAGGAGCGCGTCGACCACTTCGGTGATGCCAGGCACGTCGGGGTCGTCGGCGTGCTGCCAGGCGAGGCGGTTCAACCTGGCCGGTTCCAGGAGCTGTTCGGTGACGAGGGTGACGGCGACGGCGACCGCGCCGAGGGGGTCGAAGATCCGGCCCGCGCCCGTGTCGAGGTACTGGTCGGTGCGTCCGTAGCGGATGGCGGGCGGGGTGAGGGTATCCAACACGGCGTCGGGCAGGGCGAGTTGCTCGACGCGCAGGAGCGAGACCAGCCGGGCGAGCGCCCGCTGCTGAGTGGCGGCGTCGACAACTTCCGTACCCCGGCGCGCATCGAGCCCGTCCCCCGCGATGCCGTACGCGTACCGCACTCCCCCGACCAGCCGCGCCACCGCGGCGACCTCGTGCCGGTGCAGGAGGTACAACAGCGCGAACCGTTCCTCCAGTTCACCGGTCTGCCGCTCGGGTGGCAGTACCCCGCGTGAGAACCCGTCGAGGGCGACGCGGCGGACGCGTGTCATCGTCTCCAGGGCCTGGAGCGGGTGTTCGGCCGTCACCCAGGGCACGCCGTCTGCATGGGCGACGTCCGGTCCCTGTCCGTCGTCGTCGGAGACATAGGCCAGCCCGGCGGAATCCCGCCGCAGCCGGGCGAGTTCGGCGGTCTCGTCCGCGAACTGCCCGTAGGCGTGGGCGACTAGGAAGTGGTCCCACGGTCCGAGTCCCGTCGTGTACGCGGCGGAGAGATCGACGCGGCCGTCCCCGCCGACCTGGACCCGGGCGTGCGGGTAGTCCATGACGGAGGGCTTCGGGTGGGTCGTACTGGCGAAGTTGTGCATGAAGCCCAGGGCGTGGCCGATCTCGTGCGTGGCGAGGTGGCGCAGTCGGGCGAGGACCAACTCCTCGACGGCGGCGAGGCGTTCGGCCTCGTCGGGGCGGCCGTAGGGGGCCAGCAGAGCCTCGCCCAGCGCGCGGACCTGCTCGACGCGCTGGGAGCCGAGGCGGACCCGGGCGTGCAGGATCTCGCCGGTGCGCGGGTCGGTCAGCCCCTGCCCGAGGGACCAGCCGCGGCCCGCGCGGTGCACCCACACCACGCCGTTGACGCCCGGTTCGTAGGGGTCGAAGTCGGCTCCGCCCGCCTCGACGCGGTAGGCGTCGGGCAAGCCGATCGCCGCAAACGCCTCCCGCCACCAGTTGCCGCCCTCGATCACGGCCGATCGGAAGGGCTCGGGGACGGCCGGGTCGACCTGGAACACGATGGGGTCGGTGCCCGGGCCGACGCGGAAGCGGGGCTGGACCTTGACCTGCGTGTCGGCCAGTCCGACGCGGCCGTGGTCGGCGTATCCGACGCCGTAGCCGCCAGAGGCGGGGTGGAAGCGGCGTACCGGCATCGGGTCGGCGGGCAGCCGGATCAGGTTGAGCTGCTGGACGACCGTCACGGCACGCGGATCGGCGGCGACCGCCCGGAGCGCGGCGCCGCGGCCGGGACCGCGGAGGGTGAGGAGCGCCGGCAGCCGGACGCCGGTGGGGCCGGTGCGGCTGTCGGCGACGAGCGGGAGGCTCAGCGACTCGTCGACGGCGTACTCCCCCTGGTCCTTCTCGTGCAGGTGCTCGGCGATCCGGTCGTGGTCGGCGAGGACGAGGCCGGTCGCGTCCACGACGGCCGCGCCGTTCTCCTCGCGCAGCACCGGGCCGCTCCACACCACGGACATCGCGAAGGACTCCTGGCCCGCGCGCACGGCGGCCTCGTCGCCCGAGGTCAGGAAGTGCTTGTTGCGGACGACGAACAGGACCCGGTCACCGGCCCGCCGGAACTCCGCGAGTCTCGCCTTGCCCGCCCGGCCCCGGTCCAGCCACAGCTCGCTGGAGCCGAGCCCCTGGGAGAGGGAGACGGTCAGCAGGAAGGGCTCGTCGAAGTTGCGGATGCCCAGGAGCAGCCGGTCGTCCGGGAGTTCGGCGTCGGTGACGAGGTCGATGAAGTCGGCCGGCATGCGTGCCCTTTCGCAGAGAGGTCTCGGCGTGATCCTTTCAGGCGCGGTTCGCCCGGCGCCGGGCGGGAAGAGCGGGAACACTTGGCAGGGAGATCCGGTTGGCACTGCCGTCCGGACATGATCGAAGAACGACGGAGGAGCCCGTGCCGCCGACCTCACGCCCCTTGCGCAAGCTGGGCTTCCTGACCATCGGCCTGTTCGACGAGGCCGATCCGCGCAAGGGCCACGAGTCCACGCTGGAGATCATCGAACTGGGCGAGCAGCTCGGCTTCGACAGCGCGTGGCTGCGCCACCGTCATCTGCAGTACGGCATCTCCTCCCCCGTCGCGATCATGGCCGCCGCCTCGCAGCGCACCCGCCGCATCGAGCTGGGCACTGCCGTCACCCCGCTCGGCTGGGAGAACCCGCTCCGCCTCGCGGAGGATCTGGCGACGGTCGACATCCTGTCCGGCGGGCGCGTGAACCCGGGCGTCAGCGTCGGCCCGCCGATGCACTTCGACCGGGTCAAGGAGGCGCTCTACCCGGACACGGCCGACGCCGAGGACTTCAGCTACGAGCGGGTGCGCAGGTTCGTGGACTTCGTCCGCGGCAAGCCGGCCACCGACTCGGGCGGCGTCGAGGGCTTCGAGGTGTTCTCGGACCGGGTGCAGCCGCACTCTCCCGGCCTCGGCCGGCGCCTCTGGTACGGCGGCGGCAGCCTGGGCTCGGCGCGGTGGGCCGGCGAGAACGGGATGAACTTCCTCACGAGCAGCGTCGTCAAGGCCGAGGCACCGGAGGGGCCTTGGGACTTCGCCGAGATCCAGCTCTCCCTCATCCGGGCCTTCCGCGCCCACCACCCGGACGGCGACGCGGCCCGCGTCTCGCACGGCCTCGTCGTCATCCCCACCGACTCCGCCTCGCCCGAACAGCGCGCGAAGTACGAGGAGTTCGTGGCCAAGCGCACCCCGCGCACCACGTCACCGCAGGGCCCGGCGCGGCTGCTGTTCGCGCCAGACATCGTCGGCACCTCCGAGGAGATCGCCGAACAACTGCACGCGCACGCCGCGTTCCGCGAGATCGACGAGGTGGCGTTCGCGCTGCCGTTCACCTTCGAGCACGAGGACTACGTACAGATCCTGACCGACATGGCGACGAAGCTGGGCCCGGCGCTGGGCTGGCGGCCCGCCGGGTAACCGATCGGCCGGCGACCCATCCCGCTCGCCATCACCTCACCAGCGGCCCGGCTCCGTGCCCACCACCGGTGTGGACGGCCTGCCGTCCACGCCGACGGGCACGTCACCGGTGAGCATCACCCGGTGCATGATCCGGGGGTGGCCGAGGTGGGCGTTGTCGCTGGGGGCGAGGTGGATGGTGGCCCGGTTGTCCCAGAAGGCCACGCTGCCCGGCTCCCAGCGGAACCGGACCGTGTACTCCGGCCGGGTCGCCTGATCGAGGAGCATGTCGAGGATCGCGGCGCTCTCCGGGCGGGAGACGTCCGCGATCTGCTCCAGGTAGTAGCCGTTGACGAAGAGCACCCGCTCGCCCGTCTCGGGGTGGACGCGCACCAACGGGTGCACGGACGCGACCTGGTGGTCCAGCAGATGACGTACGTACGAGTCGTCACCGGGCCTCGGCTGATACCCGACGCCCAGCCGGTGCTCGGCCCGCAGTCCGGCCACGAACTCCCGTACGGGGCCGGAGAGTCCGGCGTACGCGGCGGCGAGGTTCGACCAGGTCGTGTCGCCGCCGTAGGGCGGTACGGTCTCGGCGCGGAGGATCGTCGCCGCGGGCGGGTCGACGCGGGCGCCGTGGTCGCAGTGCCAGCCGCGGAGCAGCGTGTGCCGACGGCGCTGCAGCCACTCGTCGTGCTCCATCCCGAACTTCCCGCCCAGCTCCAGCCGGTCGGCGGTGGTCTCCACCTCGGGAAAGTCCGGCGGCGAGGCGCCACCGCGCCTGCCCAGGACCACGGGCTGCCCGAACCGCCGCGCGAAGGCGACATGCCCCGCATGGTCCAGCCGCTGCCCCCGGAAGAACACCACCTTCCAGCGCAGCACCGCCGCCCGGATCGCGGCGACCACGGCGTCGTCCAGCTCACCGGCCAGATCGACACCGCTGATCTCGGCACCGATGTGCCCGGCGACCGGACGCACCTCGATCCCGCCGGCCTCGATCTCGGCGGCTCCTGCCGCTGGGGCCCTGCTCTGCGCGGCTCTGACCTCAGCGGCTTCGATTCCCGGGGCCCCGGCCCTCGCGGCCCCGATCTTCGCGGCCTGTCCCGCCATGTCCCGCCCTGACGTCATGCGTGCTCCGATGGTCGTCCGTCGGCTCCCAGAAAGATCGTGACAGCCTTTGTCGCGCCTGGCGACGGTACCTCTGCCGGGGCGGACCACCGCCGTCCGGTTGATCGTTGTACGCCACATCCGTAAGGGTGGGCGTACGACACAGTCGAGGAAAGGCCCCACGGTGATCAGCATCCCGACGCACACGCTCAACGACGGCACCACGCTCCCCGCCGTCGGCCTCGGTACCTGGCCGATGAGCGACGCCGAGGCGGAACGCGCCGTCTCCGAGGCCCTCGGCCTGGGCTACCGCCTGGTCGACACGGCCACCAACTACCGCAACGAGTCCGGAGTGGGCCTCGGTGTCTCCCGCAGCGGTGTCCCCCGCGAGGAGGTGGTGGTGACGACGAAGCTGCCGGGACGCCACCACGGCTACGAGGAGACGCTCACATCCTTCGAGGAGTCCCGGCGCCGCCTCGGCCTGGAGTACGTGGACCTGTACCTGATCCACTGGCCGCTGCCCCGCGTCGACAAGTACGTCGACTCCTGGCGCGCCATGATCAAGCTCCGTGAGGACGGACTGGTCCGCTCGATCGGCGTCTCGAACTTCACGCCGGAGCACATCGACCGCCTGGAGAAGGAGACCGGCGTCCTGCCGTCCGTGAACCAGATCGAGCTGCACCCGTTCTTCCCGCAGGAGGAGCTGCGCGCCTTCGGCACCGCCAAGGGCATCGTCACCGAGAGCTGGAGCCCGCTCGGCCGAGGTTCGAGCCTGCTCGAAGACCCGGTGATCATCACGATCGCCGAGGCCTTCGGCGTGACGCCCGGCCAAGTGGTGCTGCGCTGGCACACGCAGTTGGGCGCGGTCCCGATCCCGAAGTCGGCCAACCCCGAGCGGCAGCGCGAGAACCTCGACATCTTCGGGTTCACCCTGGGCGAGGCCCAGATGCGGGCCGTCGCCGACCGCGCACACCGGCGTCTGGGCGGAGACCCGGAGGTGCACGAGGAGTTCTGAACCGCGGGGGCGGTACCGCCGATTCCACGCCGACTTCGATCATTCGGGCCCCAACCACCGTTCCGGGCCCCTATGTTCACGGCGGTACCCGATCTTCGTCCCTCGTCCTGGAAGGCCTCCGCATGCGCAACGCGCTCCGTACCGCCGTCGTCGGGGCAGTCGTCTCCGGCACTGTCCTGACCTGCGGCTCCGCCGGCGCCACCCCTCCGGGCCCGGGGGTGACCGCGCGGCTGATCAGCCAGACCACCGTCGGGGACACCGACTACGTCCTGCGGGAGATCACCGTTCCGCCGGGCCAGGCCACCGGCTGGCACTACCACGACGGCCCGGTCTACGGCTTCGTACAGCAGGGCACGCTCACCCACTACCACTCGGACTGCGCCCAGGACGGTGTGTACCGCAAGGGCAGCACCGTCCGTGAGCCGGGGGGCCCGAGCGATGTGCACATCGGCCGCAACGAGGGCACCAAGCCGCTGGTGCTGGACGTGCTCTACGTCCTGCCGCACGGTGCGCCCTTCTCGGAGGACGTGCCGAACCCGGGCTGCTCGTTCGAATGATCACGTCGGCCGATGGCTCGGTCGGGGGATGACCAATCGGCCAACGACCATTCGGTCAATGATCAGTCGGGCAGCGGCTGTTCGGCCCAGATCGTCTTGCCGCTGCCGGTCTGCCGGCTGCCCCAGCGCTGGGTGAGCTGGGCGACCAGCAGCAGTCCGCGCCCGCCCTCGTCGAAGGCGTGCGCCCGGCGCAGGTGCGGTGAGGTGGAACTGCCGTCGGAGACCTCGCAGATGAGGGTGCGGTCGCGGATCAGGCGGAGCTGGACGGGCGGTGTGCCGTACCGGATCGCGTTGGTGACCAGTTCGCTGACGACGAGTTCGGTGACGAAGGCCGCCTCGTCCAGGCCCCAGGCCGTCAGCTGTTCGGTGGCGGCCTGCCGGGCGGCGGCAACCTGGGCGGGGTCCGGCTCGATGTCCCAGGTGGCGATCCGGTCCGCGCCGAGCGCGCGGGTGCGGGCGACGAGGAGGGCCACGTCGTCGCCGGGTTCCTCCGGCAGGACGGCCTTCAGGACGGTGTCGCAGAGGGTGTCGAGGGTGTCGGTGCGGGCGCTGAGCGCGCGGCACAGTTCCGCGGTGGCGTGGTCGACGTCGCGGTCGCGGTCCTCGATCAGGCCGTCCGTGTAGAGGGCGACGACCGAGCCCTCGGGCAGCTCCAGCTCGACCGATTCGAAGGGCAGACCGCCGACGCCGAGCGGCGGTCCCGCGGTCATCTCCACGAGCTGCGCGGTGCCGTCGGGCAGCAGGACCGCGGGCGGCGGATGGCCGGCGGCGGCGAGGGTGAGGCGGCGCGACACCGGATCGTAGACGGCGTAGAGACAGGTGGCGCCGAGCTCGGCGACCTCGTCGCCCGCCTCGTCCGAGCCGAGGTGGGTGACCAGGTCGTCGAGGTGGGTCAGCAGTTCGTCCGGCGGGAGGTCCACGTCGGCAAGGGTGCGCACGGCCGTGCACAGGCGGCCCATGGTGGCCGAGGAGGCGATGCCGTGGCCGACGACATCGCCGACGACCAGGGCGACCCGGCTGCCGGACAGCGGGATCACGTCGAACCAGTCACCGCCGATGCCTGCCAGTGATCCGGAGGGCAGATAGCGGTGGGCCACCTCGACTGCCGCCTGTCCGGGCAGGCCCCTGGGCAGCAGGCTGTGCTGGAGGGCCAGCGCGATGGTGCGCTCGCGGGCGAACCGGCGGGCGTTGTCGACGCAGACGGCGGCCCGGCTCGCGAGCTCCTCGGCCAGGACGCCGTCGTCGGCCACGTAGTCGTCGGGGTGGCCGATGCGTACGCCGACGGCGACGCCCAGCGTGGTGCCGCGGGCGCGCAGGGGCACCGCGAGCATCGAGTGGACGCCCTCGCGGTACCGCTGTCCGGCGGGGGCCTGCGCGTTGCGCTGGGCGACCCAGCCCACGAACTCCGGTTCTCCCGCCTGGCTGATCACCGCCCGTCCCTCCCGCAGTGCCCGCACGGGCGGTGAGGCGGCGGGATGGACGTCCGCCTCGCCCAGGTGCACGACGGCCTCGGGGGTGCCCTCGGTGACCGAGCCGTGGGCGACTCGCCGCAGCACGACCTCGCCGTCGGGCACCTCGGGGGGTTCGTCCGCGCCGAGGACCCAGTCGAGCAGATCGACGCTGGCGAAGTCGGCGTACCGGGGCACGAGGAGTTCCACCAGTTCCTCGGCGGTGCGGACCACGTCCAGGGTGGTGCCGATGGAGGTCGCCGCCTCGTTCAGCAGGGCCAGCCGCTGCCGGGCCCGGTACTGCTCGCTGCTGTCGAAGGCCGCGAGGGCGACCGCCGTCAGCTCGCCCGACGGGTCCCGTACGGGCCACATCTCCATGTTCCAGGAGTGCTCGCGGTTGCCGGACGGCTCGCCGGTGTAGCTCTCGTAGCGGACCGGGCTGCCGGTCTCGGCGACCTCGCGCAGATGGCTCAGGAATCCCCGGCTGTGCTCGGCGTCCTCGACGGTCTCGGGGAAGGGCCGGCCGAGCAGGGCCTCCTGCGGTACTCCCATGACCTGGCAGGCGATGCCGTTGAGCCGCAGATAGCGCTGGCTGGTGTCGAAGACGGACATCGACATGGACGCCTGCTCGAAGGCCCGGTCGGCCAAGGTCGCAGACACCGGGGACTCTGCCGTGATCACGTGGCCGCCGGGTGCGCCGCCCTCGCCGAGCACGGCACACGCCCTGAGCGCGATCCGCACCGGCGAACCGTCGCGATGCCGGAGCACGACCGTCCCGCTCAGCGCGGCCACGGCCTCGGGCGAGGGTTCCTCGGCGAGCAGCTCCCGCGCCGGCCGCCCCACGGCTTCCTCGGCGGAGTAACCCGTCAGCAACCGGGCACCCTCGCTCCACCCCGTCACCATGCCTCGGGCATCGACGATCGCCGCAGCCGCGGACGCGTGCTCCATATCCCTCAGGATGGTTGCTTTGTCCCACCGGTACAACCGAAACGGAGGACCGGCGAGGCCCTCCGCTTCGGCGGCGTCACGCCTTGTGCGCGCGCAGGGCGGCGAGCGCCCGGTCCGCGTGGGTGTTCATCCGCAGTTCGCTGCGCACGATCTCCAGAACGGTACGGTCCTGGGCGATGACGAAGGTGGCCCGCTTTGTCGGCACCATGGTGAAGCCGCGCTTCACGCCGAACAGCTCCCGGATCGTGCCGTCCACGTCGGACAGCAGCGGCATGCCGAGAGTGTGTTTGCCGGCGAACTCCTGCTGCCGTTCGACCGAGTCGCCGCTGATCCCCACGGGCCGTGCGCCGACGGCGGCGAACTCGGCTGCCAGATCCCGGAAGTGGCAGGCCTCCGCGGTGCAGCCCGCGGAGAGGGCGGCCGGGTAGAAGAACAGCACGATCGGTCCGTCGGCGAGCAGGTCGGACAGGGTCCGTGGCGTCCCCGTCTCGTCCGGCAGCTCGAAGTCCTCGATCTTGTCGCCGACGTTCAGGCGGTCGCTCACGATTGTCCCTCCGCGTTCTTGGCCACACTGCGCGCCCATAGTACGAGGGGCACTTGGAGCGGCAGCCGGCCGATCGCCGCCGCCTTGAGCGGGGCGGGGCGGTGCCGCCAGTCCACGGCCATCTTCACGTTCGCAGGGAACACCCCGACGAAGAGCGCGGCGGTGGCGAGCGCCGCGGTCCTGCGGGTGCGCGGCGCCAACAGGCCTGCGGCGAGGGCGAGTTCGACCGCGCCGCTGGCGTACGTCCAGGTCCTGGGCGCACCCGGCAGCGACTTCGGGACGATCATGTCGTAGGGGCGTGGCGCGGCGAAGTGGGTGACACCTGCGGCGGCCATCAGGCCGGCGAGCAGCAGGGGCGAGCGTGGGGACCGGGACACGGTTCCTCCTCTGGAGTCCTGCCGGGCGATGTTACCGGAGGGTAAGAGGAGCGGTGTCGGCGGTGCCTAGCCGCGGCGGTTGTGGGTGCCCGGGGTGTAGCCGAAGGAGCGGTGGAAGACGTCGATGAAGGCGCTGGTGGAGGACCAGCCGCAGCGGTGGGCAACCGTGGTGACGGGGGTGTCGTCGGCCAGCATGCGCAGGGCGTGGTAGAGCCGGGACTGGGTGCGCCACTGCGGGAAGGTCATGCCGAACTCGCGGCGGAACAGCCGGCTGAGGGTGCGTTCGCCGGCTCCGGTCGCGGCGCCGAGCGCGGCGAGGGTGCGGGGGTCGGCCGGGTCCGCGTGGACGATCTCGCACACGGCGGCCAGCCGCGGATCACTCGGCGTGGGCAGCCGCATCGGCTGCTGCGGTGAGGCGCGGAGCTGGTCGCGCAGAACGGCGAGGAGACGGTCGCGTTCCGGGGTGTCGGCGTCGGGGTCGCGGGTGTAGGCGAGGATCAGCTCGCGCAGCAGCGGGCTGACGGCGAGCACGGTCGGGGCGTCGAGGCCGAGCGGGTTGTCGTCGGCGGGCAGCCCGACCAGATGCAGGTCGAGGTGTCCGTGGGCGCGGTGCGCGTGCACGGTGCCCGCCGGGACCCAGAGGGCGCGGGTCCCCGGGGCGAACCAGGTTCCGGCGTCGGTGGTGACGGCCAGGACGCCCGAGCCGGCGTACACGATCTGGTGCTCGTCGTGCCGGTGGGCGTCGATGATCTCGCCGGCGGCCAGGCTCCGTGCGTGCGTGGACGCCTTCGGCAAGTGGTGCACGGGGAGCTGAGGGTCCTGGCGGGCGTCCCGATCCGGGTCTTGGCGGAGGTTCGACACAATCAGGCAGATTATCGGAAGCGGGCCACACCGCAAGGTCGGGACGATCGAAAGGTGTCCACCAACCGAAACCGCCCCCTCACCCTGCTGACCCTCGGTCACGCCTGCGTCGACGTCTATCAGGGGGCCGTCGCCGCGCTCGTGCCGTACTTCGTCTCGGAACGCGCCTACACCTATGCCGCCGCCTCGGGCATCGTCCTGGCCGCCTCTCTCCTGTCCTCGGTGGTCCAGCCGCTGTTCGGCGCGCTCACCGACCGCTGGCCCATGCCGTGGCTGCTCCCGCTCAGCGCCCTGATCGGCGGCACGGGCGTCGCCGTGTGCGGGATCGGCGACTCCTACGCACTCACCCTGGCGGCGGTCGCCGTGTCCGGGATCGGCGTCGCCGCCTATCACCCGGAGGCGGCACGGGCGGCCCGCGCGGTCTCCGGGAGCGGCAACACGGGGATGGGCTGGTTCTCGCTGGGCGGCAATGTCGGCTTCGCGACGGCGCCGCTGCTCGTGGCGGCGGTCGTGGCCACCGGCGGACTGCACGCCTCTCCCCTGCTGGTCGTCCCGGCGGTCGTGGGCGCGGCCCTGTGCGCGGCGGCGGTGCGCTCGTCGCGGAGCGAGGCGGGAACCGCCCGTAGGACGAAGGCCTCCGGCACCGACGACTGGCCGTCGTTCCTGCGTCTGACGGGCGCGATCGTCTGCCGCTCGATCGTCTTCGTCGGCCTGAGCGCGTTCATCTCGCTCTACGTCCGTCAGCGGACCGGCGGCGGCGAACTGGCCGGCACAGCGGCCCTGTTCGTCCTCTACGGGGGCGGCGCGCTGGGGACGGTGGCCGGGGGCCGGCTCGCCGACCGGTACGGGCGCATCTCGGTGGTCCGGCGGTCGTACGTGGTGACCGTCCTCGCCGTCGCCGGGGTGGTCCTGGTGCCGGGCCCGGCGGTCTTCCTGTTCGTCGCGCTCGCCTCGGCGGGCCTGTACGTCCCCTTCTCGCTGCACGTCACTCTCGGCCAGGACTATCTGCCCCGGCGCGTGGGCACCGCGAGCGGCGTGACGCTGGGCCTCACCGTGAGCGTCGGGGGCCTCGCCACACCGGGCATCGGGGCGCTCGCCGACGCCACGTCCCTGCAGACGGCGCTGCTCCCGCTGATCGCGCTGCCCGCGCTGGGCGGGCTCCTGCTGGCCGGTCTGCGCGAGCCGGCTCCCCCGACGCCGGCGCCCGTCGCGCCGCGTCGGTCCGCCACGCAGGTGTGAGGGTCAGGCCTGTCCGCCACGCAAGTGTGAGGGTCAGGCCTGGGCGACGGCGGGCTGGTCCGTGTCCTCGTCGACGGCGTGGGCGAGGAAGTCGTCGACCATGCGGTGGAAGAGCGTGGCCAGCTGGCGCAGTTCCTCCGGCGACCAGTCGGCCAAGGCCAGTTGCATGCCGCGCGAACCGGCGTCCCGGACGCGGTCTATGGCCTGCTGCCCCTTCTCGGTGAGCTCGATGCGCTGGGCGCGGCGGTCGACCGGGTCGGGGACCCTGGTGACGTAGCCGGACTTCTGCAGCTGCTGCACGGTGCGGGTGACATGGGATGCCTCCACCCCGAGCCGGTTGGCCAGCTCCCCGGGGCGCAGCGGCTCCGAGTCGGCGACCTGGCGCAGGAGTGCCACGGCGGCGCGGTCCAGCGGGACGCCGGCCAGGGCCATCAGGCGCTCGTGCTGCCGGGACCGGGTGCTCAGGTAAGTGATGCGGGTGAGCGCGCGCTCGATCTCGACCACTTCCTCCGACGCGGGTGTGTCGGGGACTTCGGGGAGCGGTGGTGTGGGCATGCGATCCACTTTACCATCTTGTTGCGTAACTCAAGTAATCTGCCGCAGGCCACCGCTCCCTTGGTGTCAGCCCTCGCCCACCGCCGCCTCCACCCGCACCGCCTCTTCCCAGGCCGTCCCCGTCGCGATCGCCTGCCGCCACTCCCGGATGACCTTGGGCGGCATACCGACCGAGAGCGCGCCCGCCACCCGGTCGCCGGTGCGGTACGCGGCGACGAACCGGCGCTCGGCCAAGTCGCCCTCCACCACGGCGACTTCATCGTGGCCGCGCAGATAGCCGTACGCCTGGATCTTCATGTCGTACTGGTCGGACCAGAAGTAGGGCACCGGCGCGAACGGCTTGCGGGCGTCCGCGCGAAGGAGGTTACGGGCGGCGGCAATGCCCTGCTCGGCGGCGTTGGTGCGGTGCTCAATACGCATCGAGGTGCCGAACAGGGGGTTGTACCAGCGGGCGACATCCCCGGCCGCGTACACGTTCCGGGCCGCCTCGCAGTACTCGTCGCAGACGACACCGTCGCCCAGCGGCAGACCACTGCTCTCCAGCCACTCGGTGTTGGGCCGGGAGCCGACGGCGACAAGGACCTCGTCGGCCTCGACGATCTCGCCGTCCGCGAGCCGCACCCCGTCCTCGGTCACCTCGCTGACGCTCACCCCGCAGCGCAGGTCCACGCCCCGGTCGACGTGGGCGCGGGTGAGCACCTGCCCGACCCTTGTGCCGACGGCGTGCGCCAGCGGCACCGGGGCAGGTTCGAGAAGGGTCACCTGTGCACCGAGCCGCCAGGCCACGGCGGCTGCCTCCGCACCGAGGAACCCGGCACCGACGATCACCAGCCGTACCCCGGGCCTGAGTTGGTCCCGCAGCGTCAGGGCGTCGTCCAGCGTCCGCAGCACGTGCGCACCCTCGCCCGGAAGCCGACGCGGCCGTACCCCGGTGGCCAGGATCAGTCCGTCGTACGGCACTTGAGAGCCGTCCGCCAACCGCACGGCTCGGTCGGCGAGTTCGAGCCCGGTCGCCGCCACGCCGAGGCGCAGGTCGAGGTCGAGCGCGCCCAGATCGGCGGCGGGCCGCAGCGTGAGCCGCTCGGGCTCCCACTCGGCGGACAGCAACTGCTTGGAGAGCGGCGGCCGGTCGTACGGGGCGAGCGGTTCGTCGCCCACGAGGGTGAGCGTGCCGTCGTAGCCCTCGCGGCGCAGCGTCTCGGCCGCCGCGAGTCCGGCGGCCGAGGCACCGACGACGACGATCCGGTTGAGGGTCACCGCTCCACCAGTCGGATCGCCGCGGCCGGGCAGACCGCCACGGCTTCCCGGACGTCGTCGAGGAGTTCGGGCGCGGGCGTCTCCTCCAGCAGGATCGCGATCCCGTCGTCGTCCTGGTCGAACACGTCCATCGCGGCGACCACACACTGGCCCGAGGCGACACACTTGTCGGCTTCCAGTTCCACCTTCATGGAAATCCCCTTCATCACACGTGGTTCTTGTGGGTCTGCGGGACGGGCACACCGTCACCGCGGTCTACGGGAGGGGCAACGGTCACCAGGCGACGGGCAGTTCGTGGACGCCGTAGATGAACGCGTCCTCCTTGAAACGGACGTCCTCCAGGGCGCCCGCCAGCTTCAGCGTCGGAATGCGGCGGTAGAGGGTGCCGTAGACGACCTGGAGCTCCATCCGGGCCAACGGCTGGCCCAGGCACTGGTGGTTGCCGAAACCGAAGGCGACGTGGCGGCGCGCGTCGCGGGTGATGTCGAGCCGGTCGGGGTCGGGGAACACGTCGGGGTCCCGATTGCCGATCTCGTTGACCATGATGACGCCGTCGCCGGCCTTGATGACCTGGCCCGCGATCTCGATGTCCTCGGTGACCGCGCGGCGCCGGCCCAGGTGCGTGATGTGCAGGTAGCGCAGCAGTTCCTCGACGGCGGAGGAGACCAGCTTCGGGTCGTCCGTCTCGCGCAGCAGGGCGAGTTGGTCGGGGTTCTGCAGGAGGGCGAGGGTGCCCAGGGCGATCATGTTGGCGGTGGTCTCGTGGCCCGCGATCAGCAGGAGCAGCGCCATCTCGGTGGCCTGCTGGTGGTCGATCTCGCCGGCCTCGATCCGCCCGGCGATGCTCGACAGCAGGTCGTCCTTGGGCTCGGCGAGCCGCTGCCCGATGACACCGGCGAGGTACATGGCCACCTCGCGGCTCGCGCGTCCGCGCTCCTCGGCAGAGGCGTCACGGTGGACCATCGTCTTGGTGTGGTCCTGGAAGAAGGCGTGGTCCTCGTAGGGCACGCCGAGCAGTTCGCAGATCACCAGCGAGGGGATCGGCAGGGCGAACGCCTCGACGAGGTCGACCGGTTGGGGGCCGGCCAGCATGTCGTCGATGAGGTCGTCCACGATCCGCTGCACGGCGGGCCGCAGCGCCTCCACCCGCTTGATGGCGAACGGCGCCGTCACCATCCGGCGCAGCCGGGCGTGTTCGGGGTCGTCCATCATGATGAAACTGAGCTTGCCCTCACCGGCCTCGGGCGAGGCCTTGGTGGGGTAGCCGGGCTTGTCGGTGTCCGCGCTGACCCGTGAGTCGCCCAGGATCGCCCGCTGTTCGGCGTAACGGGTCACGAGCCACGGTTCGCTGCCGTCCCACAGCCGCACCTTCGTGAGCGGCGTCTCCTGCTGGAGGTCCTTGAGGCCGGGCGGCGGGTCGAAGGGACAGCGGCCCGAGCGGGGCATCGGGAACTCCGGGACGGCGTCCGGCACTTCGGGCACGGGTCCGGCCAAGGTGTCGGCCATGGTTCTCCTCGGTGGTGGGGGCTCCGATCGGGGCGGAGCGCCGGGGTGAAGTAGTCGAGGCCTCGATAAGCACATGCAAACAGAGCGGGCTGACGGCTTCCGGTCAGTTACCTGACAGAAGGCTGACGTGACCTGGATCACATAGCCAGTTGGGGGGGTTGGGGGGTGACGACCGGAGAATGCATGAGCACGTCAACCCCCGTGCCAGATAAGGGAGTTGAAAGACACGTGACGGAACCGGCACCAGACCCGCGCACGCCGTCGCACGATCACACCACCACCCGCCACGGACACCGCCGTGGCGCCATCCGGCAGCTACCCGGCGTTTGCTGTCCGGAGACTCAGGCCTCCGCGTCGGGCTTCCCGAGCCAGTAGCCGAAGCCCCTGCGGGTGCGGATCAGCGTCGGGCCGTCCTGGTCCACCTTGCGGCGCAGTCGGGAGACGAGTTGCTCGATGGCGTTGTCGCCGCGGAAGTCGCCCCAGACGTACCGGCCGATCTGCTCCTTGGACAGCACGCGGTGCGCGTTGACCAGGAGATGCCGCAGCAGCCGGTACTCGGCGGGGGTGAGGTCCAACTCCCGTGCGCCGCGCCGCGCCTGACATCGGGCGTCGTCCAGGGCCAGGTCGCCGTAGGTGAGCAGGTTCCCCCGGTAGACCCCTGGGGTCGTACCGCGCAGCAGCACCTGGATCCGGGCCAGGACCTCGGCCATCCGGAAGGGTTTGGTGACGTAGTCCTTCGCGCCGAGGCGCAGTTCGGGCAGGAGCAGTTCGAGGGAGTCGTGGGCGGTCAGGATGAGGACCGGCGGGCGGTGACTGACGGGCGGACGGCGGGCCCGGGCGAGGCTCGGCACGTCCGGGAGGGTGGCGTCGAGGACCACGAGGTCGTAGCGGTACTCGGTGGCGCGCGCCATGGCCTCGACCCCGGTGCCGACCAGACTGATCCGGTAGCCCGCCAACTCCAGCGTGGTCGACAGGAGTTCGGCGAGTACCGGGTCCCCGGCGACGATCAGGACGTGCTGCCCGGATCCGCGAGCGAGGGCCGGTTTCTCGCTGGTTGCGCCGTGCGGCGACGAGGGAGGCATGGGGCTCACCCTACCCTTCTGCTTGCCTAACTCAAGTAAATCCCATCCATTGCTTGACTCAAGTAATCTATCTGTGCTTGCCTGACGCAATCAACCCATTCCGTCATACGGGACCATGTCCCTGTCGGACAGGGGCCGCCTGAGCGGAGGCGGCCCCGCGCGTCGGCCCCACCCCGAATGCGGGGCACGGCGCGGTCTCGGGCCCGGCGCAGGTCTCCCCGGCCTGCGCCGGGCCCATGGACGCGGTACTTCCCCGCTCGCTGCTCGGCTGTCCCAGCCGCCCTCCCCCGGCCGAGCGACGGTTCGGCGCCGGCCGTACGCGGCCGCGCCGCACCTTCACGGGACCATCCGAGACGCACGACGGGACTTGCCGATGAAGACCTCCGTACGAGCCGGGCTGGCCGGGGTGCTCGCCTTCGGGACGCTGGCCGTTGTGGTCGGCCTCGCTCACCGCGACGACGGCGATCCGGCTCCGCCGAAGGGGCCGTACGTCGCACTGGGCGACTCCTACACCGCCGGCCCGAAGATCCCGGACCAGCACGGCACGCCCGCCGGCTGCGACCGCTCCGACCGCAACTACCCGACGCTGGTCGCCCACCGACTCGCCCTCCCCTCGGCCCAGTTCAAGGACGTCAGCTGCACCGGCGCGACCCTCACCGACCTCACGGCGGCGCAGACCACCGACGACGGCATCAACCGGGCCCAGCTCTCCGCCCTGTCCGCCCGGACACGTCTCGTCACCCTCGGAATCGGCGGGAACGACATCGGGTTCGCCTCGACGGTCGAGCAGTGCGTCACGCGCGGCATCCTCTACTTCGCCATGGGCGGCGGCGAGTTCGCGGGCGGGGACGCCCCGTGCCGCAGCCGGTACGTCTCCGACGACACCGACAAGGTGCGGGAGAAGATCGACGCGGCCGGCCGCCAACTGTCGCGCACGCTGGGCGAGATAGAGCGCCGTGCGCCCGACGCCCGCGTCTACGTCGTCGGCTACCCGGCGATCCTGCCGGCCAAGACCTCAAGTTGCGCACGGGAGATGGGCCTCGCACCCGGCGACGTGACCTACCTGCACGAGAAGGAACAGGAGCTCAACGCGATGCTCCGCAAGCGGGCCGAGGCGGCGGACGCGCACTACGTCGACACGTACACCCCGTCCGTGGGGCGTGACGCCTGTGCGGCGCAGGACGCTCGTTGGATCGAGCCGCTGGTCCCTCGGGCCTCCGCCGCGCCGGTCCATCCCAACGAGCGGGGCGAGCGGGGCATGGCGGAGGCGGTGCTGAAGGCGGTCGGCGCCTCGGGCTGAGGCACCGGTCATCAACCGTCCGGCGTCTGGCGTCTCGCCTCAGCGCGTCGCCCCCACCGGCGCCGTCCACATGCCGACGAGCGCGTCGACCAGGCCCGTGGCCGCGTCGTGCCAGTTCGCCCGAGCGGTGGGGGTGTGTTCGGCGATCGCCCGCTCGCGTTCGGCGGGGATGTGCATGATCAGGTGGCGGGCCATCTCGCCGCGCTCGGCGCGCACTTCGGGCGGCAGCTCGGGCAGACAGGCGCTCAGGCCGTCGATGATCTGGCGCAGGGTCGGGGAGGAGAGGGACTCCTCGACCAGGATCTGGTGGAGTGCCGGGTCGGTCATGATCTGGGCGCAGAACCTCGCGTACCAGGTGGTGCCGCCGAGGTCGGCGAGGTGCTCGGGGATGGGGCGGACCAGGCAGTCGACCCAGTCCCGAACGCTCGGGTCGGCGCCGATCGCGGCCAGCAGCCGGGACCGGATCTCCTCGGTCCGCGCCGCGTGCTTGCGGACGATGGCGCGGACCAGGTCCTCCTTGGTGCCGAAGTGGTAGCCGACGGCGGTGTTGTTGCCCTGTCCCGCGGCCTCGCTGACCTGGCGATTGGACACCGCGTTCACGCCGCGCTCGGCGAACAGCCGCTCGGCGGCGGTCAGGATCAGCTCCCGGGTCGCGTTGACCTGCTCCGCCCGTACCGTCCTGCCGGCCATGCTCAGCTCACCACCGCACCGGGACTTCGCTCAGCCCGCCGACGGCCAGTCCCTCGAGCCGTCGCAGGTCCGCCGCCGGCGCGGCGAGTTCCAGCGACGGAAGCCTACGCAACAGCACGTCGAGGACGGTGCGCAGCTCCGTGCGGGCCAGCGACTGCCCGAGACAGGAACGGGATCCGGCGCCGAAGGCCAGATGCGGGTTGGGGCTGCGGTGCAGGGTCAGCTCGCCGGGCGTGTCGAAGGCGGTCTCGTCGCGGTTGGCGGCCGCCATGCTGCACAGCACGGTCGTGCCGGGCGGCAGGACCGTGCCCGCGACCTCGGTCTCCGCGTCGAGATACCGGGGCAGCCCGATGCCGGGATCGACGTCGAAGCGGAGCACCTCCTCCACCGCGAGCGGCACCAGCGAGGGGTCGGCCAGCAGCCGTTCCCAACGGCGCCGGTCGGCGAGCAGCAGAGCGACCATCTTGCCGATCATGCTCGCGGTGGTCTCGTGCCCGGCGAGCAGCAGCGCCTGGCCCGTGAACACCAGCTCCCGCTCGGACAGACGGCTGCCGTCGGAGTCCCGGGCGACGACGAGCGCGCCGAGCAGATCGGGACCGGGTGCGGCCCGCTTGGCCCAGACATGGGCGGCCATGTAGTCGACGAAGTCGTCCTGCGCCCGGTCGACCTCCTCCTGCGTGTACCGAGTCAGGTTGAGCAGCGCGTCGGACCAGTGGGCGAACCGGTCGCGGTCGGCGTCGGGGATGCCGAGCAGGTCGCAGATCACCCACACCGGGAGCGGGAAGGCGAGGTGGGCGCCCAGGTCCGCGGGGTGCCCGTGCGCGACCATGTCGTCGACGAGCTTCTCGGCCATCGCCCCGATCCCCGGGCGCAACGCATCCATCCGCTCGTCGGTGAACCACGCACCCACCATCCGGCGCCACCGGCGGTGCGACTCACCCCGGTCGGGGAGCGCCCTGGCCATGTCGCTGTTGAACACCCCGCCCGTCTCGTCGTCGGCGATGCGGGCCGCGTCGTCCGCGTCCAGCATCCGGCTGAAGCGGTCGTCGGAGAGCATCCGGCGGACGTCCTCGTAGCGGGTCAGCAGGGTCGCGGGGTCCCCGCTGGGCAGGGTGACGTGGGCGACGGGGCATCCCTCGCGCAGCGCGGCCCACTCGGCGGGCGGCTCCAGCGCCGTACTGCCGCGCATCGGATACCTCAGGGCCCCTCGGTCCTCGGCTCGGTACATACGCCCTCCCTCGATCCGGCGGTCGCTGCACGCCCAGGCAAACGGAGCGGCTAGGGTAAGTCAAGCGCCTGACTTAAACTGTGGCTCGCCCAGGCGTCGACTCGCCCACGCGCCGCCTCAGCCGGGCGCCGCACGATTCCCTTCGTCTCTGCGCCACCCCCCGTCACCACTCCTTCGGAGGCACACCCATGGCCGACGCCCTCGCCAGACCCGCGGACCCGGAGGGTTCCGCCGCGCCGCGGCCGAACGCCGTGGTGGCGGTGCTGGCCTTCGCCGGGATCGTCGTAGCGCTGATGCAGACGCTGGTCATCCCGATCGTCCCGGAGCTGCCCAAGCTGCTGGACGCGCCCGCGTCGGACACCGCCTGGGCCGTGACCGCCACGCTGCTGGCCGCCGCCGTGGCGACGCCGGTGGTGGGCCGGCTCGGCGACATGTTCGGCAAGCGCCGGATGCTGCTGGTCAGCGTCGTCGTACTCATCGTCGGCTCGCTCATCTGCGCACTCAGCGAGTCGCTGGTGCCGATGATCATCGGACGCGCCGTGCAGGGTCTGTCGGCCGCCGTGATTCCGCTGGGCATCAGCATCATGCGGGACGAGCTGCCGATCGAGCGGCTGGCCGGGGCCACCGCGCTGATGAGCGCCTCGCTCGGGGTGGGCGGCGCGCTCGGTCTGCCGACGGCCGCGCTGATCGCGGACCACTTCGACTGGCACGTGCTGTTCTGGAGCTCGGCCGGCATGGGCGTGGTGGCGCTGGTCCTGGTCGTGCTGTTCGTGCCGGAGTCCGCGGTGCGCTCGGGCGGCCGCTTCGACGTGGTCGGCGCCATCGGCATGGCGGTCGGCCTGGTGTCCCTGCTCCTCGCGATCTCCAAGGGCGCCGACTGGGGCTGGACCGGCGGCACCACGCTCGGCCTGTTCGTGGGCTCAGTGGTCGTGCTGCTCGCGTGGGGTTTCTACGAACTGCGGACCACCGCCCCGCTGGTGGACCTGCGCACCACCGCCAAGCGCCAGGTGCTAGTGACCAACCTGGCCTCGATAGCCATCGGCTTCTCGATGTTCGCGATGTCCCTGGTGCTTCCGCAGCTCCTGCAGTTGCCTGAGCAGACCGGTTACGGACTGGGCAGGTCGCTGCTGACCGCCGGTCTGGTGATGGCTCCGTCCGGCCTGGTCATGATGGCCTTCGCGCCGGTCTCCGCGGCCGTCTCCAAGGCCAAGGGCCCGAAGGTGACGCTGATGATCGGCGCCCTGATCGTGGCCGCCGGCTACGGCCTCAACATCGTGCTGATGTCCGAGGTCTGGCACCTGGTGCTGGTGTCCTGCGTGATCGGCGCCGGCATCGGCTTCACGTACGGCTCGATGCCCGCCCTGATCATGGGTGCCGTGGACCCGTCGGAGACCGCCGCCGCCAACAGCCTCAACACCCTGATGCGCTCGATCGGTACGTCGACCGCGAGCGCCATCGCCGGTGTCGTCCTGTCCCAGATGACGATCAGCCTCGGCGGCATCGCCGTACCGTCCGAAGCGGGCTTCAAGACGGTCATGGCCATCGGCGCGGGCGCGGCCCTGCTGGCCTTCGCCGTGGCCTCGTTCATCCCGCCCCGCCGCCCGGTCACCCCGGCCCCGGCGAAGCCCACGGCCCCCGAGCCGTCGGCCAGCACGTCCTCGGTGAGCTGACCCGCGCCGAGGGCCGCGGGCACGGTCCGCGGCCCTCAGGCCGACTCTCCGCGAGTCCGCACCAGGCTCACCCCCGCCCCGAGCGAGACAGCCCCCATGCCCACGCTCGTGAGCACGCCCTGCGTGCCGTCGACGACGAAGGGGGCGGCCGCGGCGACGACGAGGTTGAACAGGAAGAGGAACCAGAGCACGGGCCTCGACGCGAGCAGGGGCTTCATCGGTGTCTTCCTCCACGGGGTGACGGTTCGTACGTTCGCCACCAACCCTTCCGTCGCGGCTCCCGCGCTTCGAGGGAGTACGTGCCCCAAGCGAGGGTGGAGCCGACTCCACCATCCCGGCTCCACCATCCCGACTCCACCACCTCGGCCCCGCCCTCGCACTCAGGTATGACGTGGGCTCAGGCCCGTACTGCGTTCTCAGTAGGCCCGATTGTCGGCAGCCGCACGACGACGCGGCGGCCCCGCCCCGGGAGCCTGGTCAGGTATCCGAGACCAGATGGGGAGACCTCCGTTTCATGGCCACTTTCCTGTGCCGACTGGGCCGAATGGCATTTCGTCGGCGCCTGCTCACCGTCCTGTTGTGGGTGGCGGTGCTGGTGGGTGTCGGCGCCGGCGCCGTGACCGCGCCCGCCGCCGAGGACCCGAACCAGACCATGCCCGGCATCGAGTCGCAGCAGGCGTTCGATCTGCTGGAGCAGCGCTTCCCCGGGACCGAGGCCGACGGCGCGAGCGCCCGGGTCGTCTTCGTGGCGCCCGCCGGGCAGAAGGTGACCGCGGCCGGTCACCGGTCGGCGATCGAGGCGTTCGTGAGCGAGGCGGCCGACGGTTCGCAGGTCTCCGGCGCCGTCGACCCCTTCCGGGCGAAGGCGGTGAGCGAGGACGGCGCCACCGCGTACTCGACGGTCTCCTTCAGCGAGAAGGCCGACGACCTCACCGACACCGCCAAGCGGCACCTGGAGACCGCGATCGACCGGGTCCGCGACTCGGGCCTGACCGTCGAGGTCGGCGGCACCGCGCTGGCGAGCAAGCCGGCCGCGGGCGGCGCCGCCGAAGCGATCGGCATCGGGATCGCCACCGTGGTGCTGCTGATCACCTTCGGCTCGCTGGCCGCCGCCGGGCTGCCGCTGCTGACCGCGGTGGTCGGCGTCGGGATCAGCATGGCCTCGATCCTCGCCCTCGCGAGCGCGTTCGGGCTGTCCTCGACCACGGGCACGCTGGCCACCATGCTGGGACTCGCGGTGGGCATCGACTACGCCATGTTCGTCGTCTCCCGTTACCGCGAGGAGCGCGCGGCCGGCCACGCGCCGCAGGAGGCGGCCGGGATCGCAGCGGGCACGGCCGGGTCCGCGGTCGTGTTCGCCGGGCTCACCGTGGTCATCGCGCTGGCCGGTCTCTCGGTGGTGGGCATCCCGATGCTCACCAAGATGGGCCTGGCCGCGGCGGGCGCGGTCGTCCTCGCGGTACTGATCTCGCTGACCCTCGTCCCGGCGCTGCTCGGCTGGTGGCCCAACGCCGTCCTCGCCCGCTCCGCGCGCAGGAGCGGCCGTATCAAGGAGGCGGACGCGGAGAACGGCGGCAGCCGCTGGGCCCGGTTCGTGCTGCGCCGCCCGGCCACCGTGCTGCTGCTCAGCGTGGTGGGCCTGGGCGCGCTCGCCGTACCCGTCATGGATCTGCAGCTGGGCATGCCCGGCGACGAGGTCAAGTCGACGTCCACCACCGAGCGGCGCGCCTACGACGACCTCGCCGAGGGCTTCGGTCCCGGCTTCAACGGGCCGTTCACGATCGTCGTGGACGCCAGGGGCGCCGACGATCCCAAGGGTGCCGTGCGGACGATCTCGTCGAAGATCGCGGACGAGCGGGGTGTCGTGTCCGTCTCGCCGGCCCGCTTCAACCAGGCGGGCGACACCGCGGTGTTCTCCGCGACCCCGGCCACGGGCCCGAGCGACAGGAAGACCCAGGACCTGGTCAACGCCATCCGGGACGACCGGCCGGGCATCGACTCCGCGACCGGGGCGACCTTCAAGGTCACCGGCACCACCGCGGTGAACATCGACGTCTCCGAGAAGGTGCAGTCCGCCCTGATCCCCTACCTGGCGGTCGTGGTGGGCCTGGCCTTCGTCCTGCTGCTGGTCGTCTTCCGGTCCGTCCTGGTCCCCCTCAAGGCGGCCCTCGGCTTCCTCCTGTCGGTCCTCGCGGCGCTGGGTTCGGTCGTCGCGGTCTTCCAATGGGGCTACGGCGCGGACCTGTTGGGCGTGCACGAGACGGGTCCGATCATGAACATGATGCCGATCTTCCTGGTGGGCATCGTGTTCGGTCTGGCCATGGACTACGAGGTGTTCCTGGTCGCACGGATCCGCGAGGCGTACGTCCACGGGGACCGCCCCGGCCAGGCCGTGACCTCCGGCTTCCGGCACAGCGCGCGCGTCGTCGTGGCCGCGGCACTGATCATGATCGCGGTGTTCTCGGGCTTCATCGGGGCCGGCGAGTCGATGATCAAGATGATCGGCTTCGGCCTCGCCGCGGCAGTCCTGCTCGACGCGTTCGTCGTCCGGATGGCGTTCGTGCCGGCGGTGCTCGCGCTGCTCGGCCGGGCGGCCTGGTGGCTGCCCAGGTGGCTCGACCGACTGCTGCCCACCGTCGACGTGGAGGGCGAGGCCCTCACCCGCAAGGGCCCGGCGGCGCCGCACCCGGCCGAGCCGACCGTCCCGGAGTCCGCCCACGTCTGAGCCGTTCCCTCCTCCCAAGAGGGTCGCCCGTGTCCCGCCAGGGCCAGTCGGCGCAGCAGCCGGCGGGCGGGGTCCGACTGGTCGGTGTAGCGCAGCCACAGCACCCGCTCGACC